>CAXTRZ010000039.1:0-12289 GCA_964246715.1 uncultured Acidobacteriaceae bacterium
GGACTATGCTTTGGAGTGAGCAACTGCGTGTGGGATCCAAGTGCAGCCGCTCCTGTTTTGACCCTGCCTTCCAATTCGTTCCTGTGTGCGAATCGTGCCAGGGGATTCCCCTCCCCAAAGTCACCGACGCCCCTGAACGAGCTCCGGCAGGAGTTTCTTGGATCCCGGAGTCAGCATCTTCATGGTAGACGACCATAATCCTGAGTACATCGAGAGCAAACCCCTGAACACCGAAATCGAAACCCTCGCGCCCGAAGCGACAGACGACCACCAGTCCCTGTCATCCGAATCCACCTCCAACCACGAGACCGCCGACCTCAACACCACGCCTTCAGAGAATCCGGCCAGCGGCCACATCGCTCCCTCGCTCTCCGCCTCCACCGAGGACGCCGAGCACGAGTACGACGACTCCGACTTCGCCGCCGCACTCGCAAACTTTGACCGCGAGCAAGCCGTCGAGTCCGCCGCCGCACAGAACCTGACCGCCGAAGAAGTCATCGTCACCGGTACGCTCGTCAAGATCACCGACAAGCACGCCATTATCGATATTGGTCTCAAGAGCGAAGGCCTCCTGGCCCTCGATCAGATCGTCAACCCGGACGGAACCCACAAGTTCAACCCGGGCGACGCCATTGAAGTGGTCGTGGAGCGCGAGGAGCAGCACGGCGGCGGATACATCGTCTCCCACGATAAAGCCCTGCGCCACAAGGTCTGGGACGTCCTTGAAGCCGCTGCCAACAACAAGACCCCCGTCAAGGGCATGGTCGTCTCCCGCGTCAAGGGTGGCCTCACCGTCGATATCGGCATCAAGGCCTTCCTCCCCGGCTCCCAGATTGAGGTTCGGCCTGTCCGCAACCTCGACGCCTACGTCGGCACTGAGATTGAAGTTCGCGTCATCAAGCTCAACAAGAAGCGCGGCAACGTTGTCATCTCCCGCAAGGAGCTGCTCGAGGAAGACCAGAACGCCAAGAAGGCCGTCACCCTCTCCACGCTTGAAGAGGGCTCCATCCTCACCGGCACCGTTAAAAACCTCACCGACTATGGCGCCTTCGTCGACCTCGGCGGCCTCGACGGTCTCCTCCACATCACCGACATGTCCTGGGGCCGCCTCACCCATCCCCGCGACCTCGTCAACGTCGGCGATGAGATCCAGGTCAAGGTCCTCAAGTTCGATAAGGATAAGCAGCGCGTCTCGCTCGGCTTCAAGCAGCTCACGCCGGATCCCTGGCTGGACGCCACCGAGCGTTACCCCATCGGAGCCCAGGTCCGCGGCCGCATTCTCTCCGTCACCGACTACGGTGCCTTCGTCGAGCTCGAACAGGGCATTGAAGGCCTTGTCCACGTCTCCGAGATGACCTGGTCCAAGCGGATGAAGCATCCGTCCAAGATGGTCAAGCCCGGCGACGAGGTTGACACCATCATCCTCTCCGTCAACCCCAACGACCGCCGCATCTCCCTCGGCATGAAGCAGCTCCAGGACAACCCCTGGGAGGCGCTCGAAGACAAGTACCCCACCGGCGCCATCATTGAGGGCCGCGTCCGCAACCTCACCGACTTCGGAGCCTTCATTGAGATTGAAGACGGCATCGATGGCCTCGTCCACGTCTCCAACCTGAGCTGGACCAAGCGCATCAAGCACCCGTCCGAGGTCCTGAAGAAGGGTGAGAAGGTTCGCGCCATCGTGCTTGGAGTCGAGCCCGAAAACCGCCGCCTCTCCCTCGGTGTCAAGCAGTTGCAGCCCGATGTCTGGGATACCTTCTTCGCCCAGCACCGCATCGGCGATGTCATCAAGGGCAAGGTCCTGCGCACCGCGCAGTTCGGAGCCTTCGTAGAGATTGCCGAAGGTGTCGAAGGCCTCTGCCACGTCTCCGAAGCAGTCGACGAGACCGGCAAGCAGGTTGAGCTCAAGGTCGATGACGAGCATGAGTTCAAAATCGTCAAGATGAACCAGGAAGAGAAGAAGGTAGGTCTCTCCATCCGTGCCGTCGGAGAAGAAGCCAGCCGTGCCGAGGTCGAGCTCTACAAGGAGCAGGCCAGCCAGAACCAGGGCGGCGGCGGCAATAAGGGCAAGGGCAACAACAAGCCCGGCGTCCAGTCCTCCACCTCCTCTTCCAGCTCCACCACTCTCGGCGACCTCCTCAACTGGAAGCGCGCCGAACGTGAAGACAACGACTCCAACGACTAATCCCGCACCACGCACCAAACGCAAGGGCCGCTCCTCGGAGCGGCCCTTCTCATTGCAGCTTGCCTCAACCTACCGTTTCGGTGCATATCCAAACGTCACCGTCATGGTGTAGCTCCGGCCCGGCGTCAAGCCCAGCGCATCCGTGCTCGACGGCACATACGCCGCTCCCGCCACCGCCGTCGTCCCAGAGGTCAGACTCGTGATGTTCTGCGTGTTCAGCAGATTGTTCACTGTGAACCGCAGCTTCGTTCCGTCCAGGTGGCTATTGCTCCGGATCGTGTAGTTCAGGTACAGATTGTCGATGTTGAACGGATCGATCGGAATGTACTGGTTCGCATTCAGCCCGCTCGCAAACGTTCCGTCATTCCACATCGGACCCACGCGCTTGTGGAAGAACCCCATATCCAGCGTCTTTCGCTGATACGTCAGCCCCAGCGCCTCGGTGTTTGCCGGCGTATTCGCCACCCAGGCGTTGTAGTTCGGATTCGTTACCGTCGTCGTCGTCGTAGAAGTCGAGTTGATCAGCGTCGGTGACACATACCGTGCCGTCCCCGCCGTGCCGTTGACGTACAGGCTCAGACCGCGCGTCATATACACGTTCGTCTCCGCCTCAAAACCCTTTGTCACTGAGTCCCCCGTCGGCGTAAACACCACGCCGTTCGGGTCCGCCGGCGCCGAATATCCACTGCCGAAGTGAATGTAATATGCATCCGCATTCATCGTCACCCGGCTCAGCTTCAGCACCGTTCCACCCTGGAACGTTCGCGCGCTCGTCGGCTTTGGCGGCGTCAGCACCACGCCTCCAGCCTGGTCGAACACATTCGACGGAGGAATGATGCTGCCCGTCGCGTACTGACCATACACCGACCAGTTCTGCTTGATCCGGTAGTTCGCATCCGCCGAAGGCAGGTACGAGTTATACCCCGCGGCGTTGTGAATCGACGTAAACGCTACCCCCGTTACCGGATTCCGGCTCCCGATCGTCTTGCCGTTATCCGCAAACTGCGTCAGGTTCTGGTTGTAGTGCGCATACTTGAAGCCCCCTGTCAGCGTCAGCTTCGGCGTCGCATGGTATTCATACTCCGCAAACGGCTGGTAGGAGTTCGTGTAGAACTTTTCATTGAAGTTCGGCAGAGTGTCATCCGCGCCGGTAATCGGGTTCTGCGGAATCTGGTGCCGGCTCGTCGTCGCCCACTCGTACCACAGGCCCGTTCGGAAGACGCCGTATTTCGATGTCTGGCTGACCGTGCTTACCTCTCCGTACTTCCGGTAGCTGTTCAGCTTGTCCGTCCCGCACGGCTGGATTCCCACTGCGGGCGAGTCCGCCGTCGCCTTCGCCGGCACATCCACGCAGTTCGCCAGGTTGATTGCGCCCGTCTTGGGCTGCGCCGCATAGTTCTGGTTGTAGTAGCTGTACGTGTATGGCGTTACATCCACCAGCCAGCCCTTGCCCAGCTCGGACCGAACTCCCACATACTCAAAGTCCGTCGGCACATGGTAGAAGTTGTAGGGCGCGTAGTTCGCCTGCGTGGAGTCCGTGTTCTGCAGCAGATACTTATACCCGTTCGCCGCAACCTGCGCCCGCGTCGGACCCTTCGTGTTCGGCGTATTCGTATCCAGCAGCAGCACGCCGGAGAATCCGGTCAGCGTCGTCTTCTCCGACACCTTGAACTGATACTTCAGCGACCCCGCCGTCCGCTGCTGCGCGTTCCACGTCTGAAACCCATCGGACGTCAGGTGATTTACATCCGCAAACAGCGATGACCGGTGGTTCTGGTTGCCGAAGTTCCCCGACTCCATCTGCACATCCGTCAGGATCGTGTTGAACGATCCATACGACACCCCGCCCCGCACATCGAGCACCGGAGACGTATCCCGCGAGAGCAGGTTAATGGAACCGCCGAACGGCGTAGGCCCAATCGTTGAGGCAGAACCCGGGCTGCGGTCAAAGTCCACCCCGCCAATCCATGGCGCCGGAAAGAACACCCAGGAGTGGTGCGTCGGAGAGTTCGTATCTTCAAACGGAATCCCGTCGAAGGTAATATCGTAGTCCCCGTCTGGAAACCCGCGAAAGTATGTTTTTGAGTCGCCCAGACCCACCCCATTCGAGTTCACCGAAAACGTTCCCGGAGCCATCTGGATAATCTCTGAGAAGTCCGACACCGGCGCCGTGAAGTTCTGGATGAACGCTGAGCTGACCTCCGTCCTGGCAGACCGGGCCTCCAGCAGGCCATCCATTGGGGCCAGCGCGGCCGCAAGCGAACCGGAGGAAGTCGCCTCCACCGTGATCTGCTCGTTCGCCGCGCCAATCGTCAAGGGCAGCGTCACCTCTACATCCTGGCCGCCCAGAACTACCTCGCGGCTGGTCGTGCCGAATGACTGCGCCGACGCCTCAACCATGTACTTGCCCGGCTTCAGGACCGTGGAGGAGAAATGCCCCTGCTCATCCGCATTCATCTTGCTGACGGCGTCACTGGCTTCACTGCGAATCGTGAGCGAGGCATTGGCAATCACCTTGCCGTGTTGATCCAGCACCGTACCGGTGATGTGCGGTGCAAGGTCCTGCTGCGTGTACCCGGTGACCGTCACGGCGGCGGCGGCAAGGACGGAGGCGAACGCGGGGAGACCGCGAGGAACAATGACAGACATGAGACGACCTCGATGGGCTGGACAGCTGGTACTAATTTGCTTGAGTAGCTCCAACCTAACGGCCTTATGCAACAGTTACGTCAACACCCGGTCAATTGGGCGTAAATGGAAGATGACGCCTCGTTCATCTGGCAACTTCAGAAAGACCCAGCGCCCGCCGTGTCTCCTTCCTCGCCGCCGCCAACTCCGCCTGGAACTTCGGCGTGGCCAGCATGTATCCAAAAAGCACGTAGGCCACCCGCCGGCTGGCCTCCAGGTCGGACGCATAATGCGCATCGCACACCATCCGGCTATGCGCATACGCATCCGCCCTCGCCTGGATCTCCAGGTCCTTCTCCGGCACCATCTGCTCGACGACGTAGCTGTAGAGATACCCATTCAACGCATGCCCACTCGGGTAAGACCCCTCCTGGTTCGTCTCACAAACGGGATGCAGCGTCTTATCCAGGTTGTAAGGACGCGGTCGCCCAAACGCCTTCTTCAAAGGCGCATCCAGCAACGCCGCGTCATTCCGCACATGCGCGGACAGCGTCATCGTCAGCGGCAGCCTCTCTGCGGTGAAAGCCGCGCCCAGCACGCTTCCGTAAAGAAACACATCCTCGTGCTCCTCGTCATACCGCGCTGCGGCCACCTCACCGGCGGTCCGCCTCGCCTCCATCCCATGCAGCTCAGCCACCTCCGCCTTGGTCTGCGCGGAGTCGTTCGCCGCCGGCGGCGGCACAATCAGCTTCAAGTCGATCTGGTCAGGATCAACAAAGATTGGCGACTTGGCCGGCTTCATTGGCGCAGCCGCAACCGAAGCGCTTCCACTCTGTGCCAGCAACGCGGCGGCACCCAGCAACAACATGCCCACTCCTAGAAGCGGCAGCAACCCTCGTCTGTCTTTCACGGTGATCTGCATAGATACCCGCACCCTACCGGCCCCGTGTAAAGCCGGGATGAATGCTACCGTCCCATTCACCTCTCGTTCGCAAAACGCTGTTATGGTCGCTCCATCCTTGCCCGCTTGCCTTGGATCAGTCCCCAACCCGGAGCCGTATGCGCCTCATCTCTTTTGCCACCGCCGTCGCTGCACTCGCCGTCTCCGCGTGCGCCCAGCAGCCCGCCGCTCCCAACTACCTCGCCAACAACACCGTCCTCATCGTTCGCCACGCCGAGAAGCCCGCCTCCGGCACCGGCCTCACACCCGCCGGCGAAGCTCGCGCCCGGGCCTACGTCCGTTACTTCGAGCCCTTCCGCGAGTCAGGCCTCAACATCCCCGTCGATGCCCTCTTCGCCGGAGCCGACTCCGACAACAGCGTTCGCCCCCGCCTCACCCTGGAGCCACTCAGCCACGCCTCCGGCCTTCCCCTCGATACCTCCATCGGCACCAAGGACACAGACGCCCTCGTCCACCGCCTCCAGGCTCAGCCGCACGGAGCCCATCCCCTCATCGCCTGGCGTCACGGGCAGATCCCAGCCCTCCTCACCAGCTTCGGAGCCTCCACCTCGGACCTCCCCGGCGGTAAGTGGCCGGACGATACCTATGACTGGGTCATCGTCCTCGCCTTTGACTCCGCGGGCCACCTCACCCACCAGTCTCTGATCAAGGAAAAGCTCGTCCCCTCACCATGACTTCCCTGTCTCGCCACAAAGCTCCCTACAATCCCACGCTCGGCTCACCGGCTAAACCCGCATGACAAACAACAGCAAGGCCGCTCCAACGGAGCGGCCTTGCTGTGTTTAACCGTCGAACTCGGTCAGGGTTAGGAGCGGACAGATGTCCTTGGCCACAAACACCCAGCTCTGGCAGGCATCAATGCAAGTACAGCGAAAGGGAACCGCTCTAGAACGAGAATCGTCCGCCGAACTCGCCCGTAAACGACCGTGGCGTGATCGTGCTGCTCGGGTTCACAAATCCGAGCGGCGTCAGAGCCGTACTGCCTGCTGCATAGGTGGAGATGTTGCCGTTGTAGTTGCCGCCGTAGTTCGCGCGGTTGGTCACATTGAAGGCCTGGAAGAAGAGGTTCACGTTGTATCGCTCGCCAAAGTGAACCGTCTTGCCCACGCGCACATCCAGATCGATCACCGGAATACCGCTTGCCGAGTCGTAGTTCGTCTCATAGCAGCTTCCCGCAGCCAGGCAGGACGTGTAGTAGGTCCCCGTGCTTCCGCTCGCCTTCGCCACATAGTACGTGGAAAGGAAGTTCGCGAACGTCGGCTTCTGTCCCGCCAGCAGAATCGCATGCGGATTGCTCCGGCCCGAGCCTACGCCCCACAGGTCGGCGCTTGACTCCACCAAGTCGACCGGACGCGCCGTTCCCGCCTGAATGATGGGCGAGATCTCGATCCGGTACGGAAGCGTGAAGGTTCCCGCAGCCGTAACGTGATGCGTCTCGTCGTTTGGAGCGCGGCCATAATCCGGATGACGGAACTGCCCCAGAAACGGATTCGTCGCCGTGTTGCGGAACGCCGCCGGATTGCCCTCAAACGCCAGAGCCTTGCCGTACGTGTAATTTACCGTCGCGGAGACGTGCTTGTTCACCGTCGCGCGGTAGCTCACATTCAATGCATCGTAGTACGACCGCCCGATCGAAGCCTCCAGCCCAAAACGTCCCAGCACCGGAACTCCCGCAGCCGCAAAGGCCGCTGAAAACGGTCGCGGTTTGCCGGCGGCGAAGTACTCGGTCGGGTTCAAGTTGATCGTCTTATCCTCATGCAGCCCGCGCGACTGCACATACTCCACCTCCACCACGGAGGTGCGCGTCACCGCGTACTGCAGGCCGGCGTTGATCTGCTGCGTGTACGGATTGCGGAAGTGCGGATCCATCAGCCGTCCGATAGAACCGGCCGCCAGATTGAACGACGCCGGCGGAATCACCGGAGCCGGATCGATGCCGTAGCGGTACTTGCTTAGCAGGATGCCCGTTCCGGGAACCGTCGAGGTGCATGCCGGGTCCGTCGGTCCGGCGCAGGAGATGCTATAGGTGTTCGCAAACACCTGCGCATTGGACTGCTGAATCATGAACAGGGGAATGTTCTCAAACGTCTGCCCAAAGTAGAGTCCGTATCCCCCGCGAAGCACCAAACGATTGTCGCCGAAGACGTCATAGGCAAACCCAACCCGCGGGCTGATGTCCTTGTTGTCGTTCTGCGGAAGCCCCGTATACGTGCCGCCCAGGTAGCCCAGGCTCGGCGTGTATCCAACGCCGTACTCGTTGAGGCGAGTCGTCGGAACCGTTGCAGCCGTCGTCGCGGCAGCCGCGACCAGCTCCTGATGCGTTCGGCTGTTCGCCTGCTTCGCAATGCCATACGTATCGATATCCCGGTCGTACCGCACGCCCACGTTCAGCAGCAGCCGCTTGCTCGCGCGCCAGTCATCCTGCAGATAGAAGCCGACCATCTTCGGGGAAAGATTGAAGCTCGGGTCGCCGGAGGTCCCCGTTGAGCTCTGGATCACGCCGGGGCTGGAAAACCCGTTCGGATACAAGGATTTGTTCAGCAGGTTCGCCGCCGTATCGAAGAAGTCGAACTCAGGCGTCGGATTATTCTCGAAGAAGCCACCCACCTGCGGCTCGTACAGGAAGTCTACCCCCGCCTTCAGCGTATGCTTGCCTAGCGAGTATGAAAAGTCATCGCGAAACTGGAACTTGTGCTGGCTGGACTTCTGCGGAACGTTCGGATTCGTCCCAAAGCTCGCGCCGTCCGGAAAGGTGAAGTATGGCGCACGAACCGAAGAATCGATCAGGTTGTTCCAGTACTGGAAGCCCGCCACGAAGTTGTTGACCGCCTTGGCGCTCAGCACGGAGCTGAGCGAAACGCTGCTCAGGATCAAATCATTGATCGTGAAGTTCCCCTCGGTCGCGTCCACCTGATTGGTGGATTGGTCATTGTTGCTCTTGTTGTCCTGCGCCGCATAGCTGAAGGTCAGCCGCTCCTTCGCGCTGAACTGGTGGTCGATCCGCCCGTTGTAGCGCTTCTCGTCGAACGGCGCCGGAATCGCTGTCTCCGGCTGCGCTCCCAATGGAATCGCCAGCGTCAGCTCGGCCAAGGTCGCCGCATTCACGCTGATGCTCGCCCGCTCACGAAGCCCCTCGTAGGCAAAGAACCCGAAATCCTTGTTCTTCCGGATCGGCCCCCCGAACGCCCCGCCGTACTGCTGCCGGCTGTACGGCGGCTTCGGATTGTTGGAAGCCACGTCGAACGCATTGCGCGTCTGAAACGCATCGTTCCGGAAGAAGCCGTATAGCGCGCCGTGAAACTGGTTGGTCCCGGACTTCGTAATCACGTTCACAGCCGCGCCTTCGCTGCGGCCGTTCTCCGCGGAAAAACGTGCCGTGCTGATCTTGAACTCCTCCACGGCCTCCAGCGGCAACTGCATCACCGCCCCACCCACCGTGTTGTCCTTATCGTCAATCCCGTTCACCGTGACGTTGGTATTGCGCCCGCTCGAACCATTCACTGCATAGATCGCGTACCGGTTCTTGGTCGGGTCATAGCTGTCCACCAGCTTCACCCCCGGAGCCAGAATCGCCAGCGTCGCAAAGTCCCGCCCATTGATCGGCAGATCGTTGATCTGCTCCGGAGTAATGTTTGCCGAGCTGTCCGTCTTCTCCGTATCCAGCAGCATATTGCTGGTGGAGGTCACCTCCACTGTCGTACTCACGGCGCCGGTCTGCAGGGCCACATTCACGGTGGCCGAGTTACCCACTTGAAGCGTGACGCCACTCGTATTTGACGGGCTGAACCCGCCCGCCTCGACATGGATCACGTAATCGCCCACCGGCAGCAGGTCGAAGCGGTACTCGCCCGCTCCGTTCGTCTTGGTCGTCCGCTGCGCGTTGGTCGCCGTGTTGGTCGCCGTCACATTCGCGCCCGGTATCGCCGCGCCCGTGGGATCGGAGATGCTGCCGAAGATCGTACCGCTTGCCGTCGCCTGGCCATAAGCCAGGCTCGTGGCCAATACCGGTACGGAGAGAGCGAGAATGCAGCGTGCAGAACGCATAGACCTCCAGAAGACACGACTAGCTGGTTCCGCGGCACGAAGCCGCCATGAAATACGGCACGAACAGAGTACGAGCCGAAAAGACTGATGTGAGTAACCCGATCTTAATCACATCTTGTTCATTCCGCAACCTTTGATTTGAACGGCTGCCTCAAGCCAGTAACAACTCGGTATCAGCCCGGCACCTCCCAACCACAAACTTAGCCGGCAAAACCGCATCATCAATCACGGGAACGTTGCCGAATCCTCAATCCCTGTGGTACATCTAACTCCACACATGCAGAGCACCCCCCAACTCGCCTCCCGTTGCCGCATGTGCCCTTGTTGTTGTTAGTCTCTAACCCCGTAGCACCCTCATCCCCTTACATTCCCTGACACAAACACCCTCGGGCGCCCACGTCCCCACACCCTCTCAGGAAAATCTCCATGCCCACACCTCCCAAACGCTTCACCCTTTCGCTCGACACCTGGGCCGTCATCCTGTCCTTGGCTTTGGCCCTCCTGGTCAAGTCGAACCTCATCAAAACCGTAGCCTGGTAAACGCTGAATCAAAGGAGCTCCACATGGCGAGCATCGCCACAACCCTTCCTCTTCCCAGCCAGCGCGACCGTGATGATGCCAACAAACATGGCCTTACCGGCCTTATCCCCGGCATTGCGCTCCTCGCCGCCGTCGGCTATGCCGGCAAGTTCATCGAGCAATCCATCGCCCGCTACGGTAAAGCCCACCACCACATCCTCCCCAACATCGAATACGTCCTCTGGGCCATTCTCATCGGCGTCCTCATCGCCAACACCGTCGGCCTGCCACGAATCTTTCGCGCCGGCGTCGCCACCTACGAGTTCTGGCTCAAAGCCGGCATTATCTTACTTGGCGCACGCTTCATCCTAGGCGACATCCTCCACCTCTCCGGCATCTCCTTCATCCTCATCTTTATCGAGCTCCTCCTCGCCCTCACCTTCATGACCTTTCTGGGCCGAGCCTTCAGCCTCCCGCCCAAGCTCATCAGCCTGCTCGCCGTCGGCTCCAGCATCTGCGGCGTCTCCGCCATCATCGCCACCCAAGGAGCCATTGAGGCCGATGAGGAAGACTCCTCCATCGCCATAGCCGCCATCCTCGCCCTCGGAGCCATCTCGCTCGTCTTCTTCCCCGTCGTCGGCCACGCGCTCCATATGTCGGATCACGCCTACGGCCTCTGGACCGGTCTCGCAGTCGACAACACCGCTGAAGCCACAGCCGCCGGAGCCCTTTACTCCGACTCTGCCGGAAAGTTCGCCGTCTTGGCCAAAACCTGCCGCAACGCCTGCATCGGCTTCGTTGTACTGGGCTACGCCATCTTCTGGGCGCGCAAGGGCCAGGCCGCCGTCATCGGCAACAAATCCGCATTCCTCTGGAAGAAGTTCCCCAAATTTGTTCTCGGCTTTCTCTTCATCTCCTTGGTGGCCACCCTCGGCACCCTGGACCCTAAAGCATTTCCGCGCCTGGCGGCCCTCATCCCATACGGCTTCACCCGTACCCAGATCGCCGCCCTCGGCAATCTCAGCCGCTGGGCCTTCCTTCTCACCTTTGCCGGCGTTGGCCTCCGCACCAGCTTCCGCGATCTCCTCAAGCAGGGCGTTAAGCCCTTCGTCGTCGGAGCCATCGGGGAAATCGCCATCGCCGGCATCACTCTCGTTCTCGTCCTCGGAGCCGATCACTTCTACCATCTCTAACTTGGTCAACGGCAGAAGCATCGCCTCCTCTACCCCAAAGAACTCGAAACCGAATGGATTGGCCGGCAACCGCCCAGGGGATCGTGCCGGACTCGGATCGGTGCTCGCTAAATGTTGAGTGCGCATCGCTCAACGGGTTCCGCCGTGCCGCGACTGCAACTCAACATGCGGCTTCAGCCGCTCAGCCGCCCTTCTCCGTCACCCTGTAGGTAACATTCCCCAGATGACCAAAGCGAGGTCTTCGCTCACCCTTACAAAGTCAATCCAAGCCTAAGTGCCTTATTTTGAATATTTTGCGCATGACCATACGGGGGGAGGGGTATACCTTTCTACCCTGAGTCTACAAAGAAAGAGGCGACCCGGTTAGACCGGATCGCCCGATCCTGCCGGAATGTAGGGTTAGTGCCCCGCTTCAACCTGCGGCGTGATGATGCCGATGTTGTCGACCCCGGCGGCTTTGCCCATGTCGATGACTTCGGCTACCTTGCCGTAGAAGAGGTCGGGGTCGCCCTTGACGAACATCACCTTGGTGCTGCGAACTGCGAAGATTGACGCGAGCCGAGGCTCTAAGTCCTGCTTGGCGAAGCTGTCCTGGTTAATCAGATAGGACACATCGCCTGCCTTGGTGCCGCGGACCGAGACGACGATGGTTGTGGTGTCTTCCGGCGTATTTTGTGGATTCTTTGGAGGTTGTGGAACAATCGCATCGAGCCCCTTCGGCGTGACCGGTACGATGACCATGAAGATGATCAGCAGCAC
>CAXTRZ010000039.1:12389-14048 GCA_964246715.1 uncultured Acidobacteriaceae bacterium
GATGACCATGAAGATGATCAGCAGCACGAGCATCACGTCCACCATCGGGGTTACGTTGATGTTGCTGTTTACTTTCTTACCTTCATCCCGCTTTGAAATCGACATGCTTCTATACTCCGTCCGAACGTTCCCTCAGCGGCTAATCCGCATGGAAAGGGTTAGACTTGCGGCAGGACTGAATGAAGAGTGCAGTCCCGCCTTTTAAAACGACAGCCTGAACAGCTTCTTTTAGCGATGGCTCTGTTTGATGAAGTAGTCCACCAGCTCTGAAGAGCTGTTGTCCATCTCCACGTCGAAGGCCTCCACCTTGTTGGTGAAATAGTTGAACGCCATGACGGCGGGGATGGCAACGATGAGACCGAAGGCGGTCGTGACCAGCGCCTCAGAGATACCGCCGGCGACCGCGCCGATGCCAGTGGCCTTTGACGAAGCGATGGACTGGAAGGCGTTGAGAATACCGATGACGGTGCCCAGCAGGCCAATGAACGGGGCGGTGGAACCAATGGTGGCGAGACCGCCGAGACCGCGCTTCAGCTTGGAATGGACGATGGCCTCAGAGCGCTCGAGCGCGCGCTTGCTGGACTCGATCTGCTCATCAGAGATAGCGCCGCCGGAACCGAAGCTGCGGAACTCCTGCAGGCCGGAGGTGACGACCTCCGCAAGGTGAGACTTCTTGGTCCTGTCCGCGACCTTGATGGCCTCATCCAGATTGCCGTTCTTGAGCGCGCCGGCGACCTTGGGAGCAAACTCACGCGACTGCGTGCGGGCAGCGGAGAAGTAGATGGCGCGGTCGATCATGACGGCCAGCGACCAGATGGACATGATGAAGAGGATGATGACGATGCCGCGCGGGATCCAGGTCATCTTGCTCCACATGTCCGTGAGCGAAAAGGAAGCGGCCTCTTGGAACATGGCAAGCGAGGAGGCGGCGTGGATCGAAGAGGCGGCGTGGGCAATGTGGGCGAGAATCACTGGAATCTTTCCTCCGGGCTATAAATCTGTTAGTTGGGTTGGGTGAACTCAAGCCGCCGCAACGTCTGCGAGTGGACGGGTGAGTCCGCTTCAGTCTTGATCTCGATCTGCGAGCATCTTGCAAACGAGGGAAGAAACGGGGCTGCAGGCATCTCAATTTCAACCCGCAGCCCATCCGCTCTAAAACCGTTACCCAGCTCTAACTGCCGCCGAGGTTGAAGTTCACTGTTACCGTCGTGTCGACCTCAGTCGGGTCGCCATTGAGGATGTATGGCTTGTAGCGCCACTGCTTGACGGCGTCGAGAGCCGCGGACTGCAGCATCGCGGGCCCGCTGATGACGGAGAGGTTGGAGATGGTGCCCGTCTTGCTGATGATGGCATGCAGGACAACCGAGCCTTGAACGTGTGCCGCCTTTGCGATGGGCGGGTACACGGGAGTCGTCTTCTCGATGATGTTGCCAGCGATGACGCCGCCCGAGATACGCTGTGGACCCTTCGGCTTTTCCGGGGCGGCCTTAACCACAACTGCGGGACCGGTGCCAACGCCACCCGGGACGCCGCCAAGCACGCCGCCCGGAACACCGCCTGACATGCCGCCCATGCCGACCACGGTAGCAACCTGCGGCGGAGGAGCAGACTCCTGCTTGGAGTCGTCAATCTTCTTGGGGATCTTGGTGGGAGCGTGGA
>CAXTRZ010000040.1:0-7096 GCA_964246715.1 uncultured Acidobacteriaceae bacterium
CATTGGCGTTGTTGTTCGGTTGTTGCAGGATACGGCATTGCTGGAAGTGCGAGATACCGGAATCGGCATCCCGGCCTCGTCGCTTCCTCATGTCTTCGAGCGATTTTTCCGTTCCGATCAGGCGCGGTCCCGTGAGTCCGGAGGAACGGGTCTTGGACTTTCGATCGTCCAGGCGATATGTCACGCTCACGGAGGCTCGGTTGATATCGAAAGCATTGAGGGTCAAGGTACGACCATACGGGTCGGGCTGCCACTATTTAGCGAGAGTTGAAGTGGCTTGGTACGTAAGGGAGAACCGGGAGGATACGGCCGTAAGCTACCACAATGAAGTTCTGGATTGTATGTCTCACTTTTTCTGGACAGGTGGCGACCGCGGATTTTTGGAGTCGGCGGTGAAGCGAGGCTATTCTTTAGAGATGTTCGCGTAGCCTGTAGATCCCACCGAGTTGCTGGGCGTAGCAGCACGCTACTTCGCTGAGCGTCCACAAAGCCAATTCAGAAGACAAACTAGAGCGATAGTCTTCAACCTGCAAGGTAATCATCACTTGATCCCGAGTCCCGCGAGTTTCTCGTAAAGCAATCGACGATGAATACCGAGGCGCCGAGCGGCATCAGATTTGTTGCCGTGGGATGCTCTCAAAGCTTGCTGAATGAGATGCCGCTCCCACAGAGAGACCGCTTCATGGAACGGCGTTGCTTCGGCTGCTCGAGCGTCAAAGACGCCCGGCGCGGCACTTTTCTCTCTCGCTAACTCTTCTTGGATGAGGCCGGCTGTTATTGCCCGTCCTCCGGCCTTGACGGCAGCCCGCTCGATCAAGTGTTCCAATTCCCGCACATTCCCTGGGAAGGAGTAGTTTTGCAGGGCCACAATGGCTTCGGTCGCGAGGCCAGTTAAGGCGAGCCGATTTTTCTGAGCGTAGCGCGCAAGGAAATACTCCGCTAATGGAAAGATGTCGGACCGGCGTTCACGCAGCGGCGGGAGCCGAACCGTAAAAGCATTCAGGCGATAGAACAGATC
Organism: uncultured Acidobacteriaceae bacterium; assembly: GCA_964246715.1. Lineage (GTDB taxonomy): Bacteria > Acidobacteriota > Terriglobia > Terriglobales > Acidobacteriaceae > Edaphobacter. The sequence continues at coordinate 1,019 of CAXTRZ010000040.1, forward strand.
AGCACGGAAGGTCTTCTGCTCGACAGCATCTTCCAGCGGACGATTTGTTGCTGCGATAACTCTCACATCCGCATGTATCGAAGCTGTTCCGCCAACCCGCTCGAAGGTGTGCTCCTGTAGAACACGCAAGAGCTTGGGCTGAAGCGACAGCGGGAGCTCTCCGATCTCATCCAAAAAGATCGTTCCGCCATCTGCGGCTTCAAATTTGCCGCGCTTCTGTGCGACTGCGCCAGTGAAGGCACCCCGTTCGTGTCCGAAGAGTTCGGACTCTAATAGCTCGGGAGGCAATGCGGCACAGTTGAGGATGATGAACGGACGACCGCTTCTCGCGCTGTTTTGATGGATTGCGCGAGCAACGACTTCCTTTCCTGTGCCGGATTCTCCCAGCAGCAGAACTCCAACACCGGTGGCGGCGACTCTGCCAATGTTCTTGAAGACTTCAATCCATGCTGGTGAGTTGCCGATGAGCTGGGGCTTCGACCATTCTTCAGATTCATTTGGGTCTTCAAGAGAGCTGTCTTTGAAGCGTTGCTGTCGCAAGACTTCAACTTCGCGCTGCAGTTCCATGTGCCGGATAGCGCGTGCGACGGTGGCGAGAGCCTGGTCGATATCGAGAGGCTTTGTGATGAAGTCGTAAGCACCAAGCTGCATCGCTTGCATCGCATTCGGCCCCGTACCGTGGGCGGTCAGAATGATAACAGGCATGGTGGTCAGCAAACCTTCAGATTGGAGGCTCTTGAGAAACTGCTCTCCTCCTCCACCGGGCATCTTCCAGTCGCAGAGCGTGAGGTCGGGGGTCATGGTCTGAACTAAGGCGATGCCTTCTTCAGCATTTGTTGCGATGCGGGTCTGATATCCGGCATCGGACAGCAGTTCTCGCAACGTCTCTCGGAGGTTGTGATCGTCGTCTACGATGAGCACTTCAGACATGGTGTCCTGCCTGTTGTTCCGTCGTTCTTAGGGTATCCCGATCTTTGCTACCCAGTGGCAGCCGGATCGAAGCAAGAGCTCCGCCCTTGTCGCGGTTGGCGAGAACCAACTCGCCTCCGTGAGCCTGCACAATCTCAAAGGAGATGGAAAGTCCAAGTCCCGTTCCGGTGTCTTTTGTCGTGTAGAACGGGTCCATCGCATGACGTAAGGCGGCTGATGTAAATCCCCGTCCATCATCCATGATGTCTATCCGGGCGAAGTCAGCATCGAGCGTCGTGCTGATCGTTACACTTCCACCCGCCGCGGAGAGTTGCGTCGCGGAATGAACGGCGTTCTCCATGAGGTTGTCGAGCACCTGCAACAGCCGGCCTCGGTCTGCCGTGACGACCCTGCCGGATGTTGTTTGACAGAGAATCTCGATACCTCTTGCCACTTCTTTGTCCGCCCACGTCGAAGCCGTGACCGCGCATAGATCATCGAGCGAGACGGGCTGAAGTTGGAGTTGGATCGGCCTGGCGAAGTAGAGGAGACGGCTGATGATCGTGTCGAGGCGATCAATCTCTTCGAGGATCACGGCGCTGCTCCGCTGGGCAGCTTCGGGGTCCGCAGAACGCTGCCACATCTGCGTTCGCATTCTGTTTGTGCGGAGCGGGTTACGCAGCTCGTGCGCGATGCCTGGGGCAAACTGTCCTAACGCGGAGAGTCGATCGTTGTGTCGGACCTGAGATTCGAGGGCCCTTTCGCTTCCAATCTTTTCTTGCAAGGCGAGTGCCAGCGAGTCAATACCGTGCAGGACGCGGTTGAATTCTTCTAAGGGAGGCCGACCTTGCATCTGCTGACCCGCTGCCGGCAAGCCGCCCTCCATCGAACCCAGTCGTTGGAGAACGATGTTCACTCCACTGCGAATCTCCGTCGTAACGAATACGGCCAATAAGGCGGTGATCAGTGCTGCAATGCCGAACCCGACACTCCCAACCAAGAGTTCGCGATTCTGGCCGCCCTCAATTCCTGGTAAACGCTCCATCAGCCAAACAGCGCCGGTAACTTCGTCAGCAGCCTTGGCGGTCTGATGTATGTGAGACGGTTCGTGGATGGGAGAGGCTACAAAGAGGATGGCGTCGTGCGGCCCCTCAAAGCGGAAGGTCTTGGTAGCGTTTGCCGCGACCGCTTCACGCGCAAGATTCTTAATGGTAGGCCGTTCTCGTTCGGGCATGCCTTTCTCCGCTCCTGGTCCCTCATGAGTCGGGAAGGCATACCCAACCAAAGCATCGGCTCTGGCGGCGTAGAAGCCTCCTTCGACTCCGTCCTCGTGCTGCAAGGTTTCGCCTGTGAGCCCTTTGAGGAGGTCCGGTCTGGGACGCGGTGGTCCGTCGCGTTCTGGGTGCGGCGGTGCCGAAGGTGTCTGAGGAGGGAACGGCGGGGGGAGGCCTGGCTCGATGGCTCGTAGAGAGCTGTCTGCCGTTCGGTGGTCGGCGTAGTTCCGCGCGAGACTTGTGACGACGCTAACAAGATGGCGCTCCGTCAGCGACAGCGTTTCCGCGTGACGACTGCGAAGAAATGTGAACAGGCTGATGGCGGCAGCCGCTAGGAACAGGAACGTCAGAACAACGAGCAGCAGGATGCGCGAGCGGAGGCTTCTCCAAAAGATCTTCGGCATTCTGCTCCTTTCTCGTCATGCTCTTCAGAACTTCTATCAGCACCTGACGTTATGGTAAGCAACTAGGCTGCCATCTGCATCGCGCCTAATTTCGGCGGCTGTCACGAAGATCAGATGCTCTGAGCCTCTGCGATCAAGAACGACCTGTACGCAATTCACACAGCCGGTGAGCGAACTGCGGCCGCATCAGAGAGTGGCGGAAGTTTCCATCTGACCGAAACGCAGCGATTGCAGGACTTCAGTGGCTGCGAGGAATGGCACGCGACTTGCCCTATGACGGTAGAGGTATTGCGGATGCGCTGTCTGATGATGACGAACTCCGATCGCATCGAACCCTCTACCAAGAGAAAGAAAGGACTACTTTATGCCACCTCCGAAGAAGGCAGCGAAGAAAGCTGCGAAAAAGGCCGCCAAGAAAGCTGCCGGGCATCATGACGATAAGCACCACCGAGCGAATGACCTGCGCCGTGCCTATGAGCACATGGGCCGGGTCGCGGTTCTTCGGCAGGCTGCAAAGTCGTCGGGGACTGATGCTGTTGCCGAACTGACCACGTTAGCTCAGCGAGCGATCAGAGATGGACACAGCAAAGATGCTGCGGATCTTCTCCGGGCATCGGAGCATTTCAGTTTTGCGATCCTGGCGGGTGAGGTCTCTGGCATCGTCCGTGTCACCGCCGAACTTAGAGAGTTCATCGTAGAGAAGTTTGATGAACTGATGCGAAGGGCAGATGAGCATTGGGAAGAAGAGGAACATGCCAGCAATCTGACCGGGATCTATCGAAGCGCCTGCGACAGCGCCACGAAAGCGCTCAAAGCTCGCGCTTACCACCAAGCCCTGGAGTTTGCGCGCGCGGCGGAAGCTCTTGCTCATGTGAAGCAGCCTGGTTCCCTTATGCTTGAGAGTGGCCGCAAGAACCTGCAACTGACGAGCGCTTAGTTCCAGGAAAGTTATACGAACGGTTCAACGCTACCGAAGTCATCTAGCAAGAAGCGAAGTGTTCACGCCCTTGAGGCGACGAACTTCTTTCTTGCAGACGTGCAAACCGGTCTTGGGCCGTTTCTTGCTGCCTACCTGGCGGGGACCGGTTGGGGGCCTTATCAGTGCGGATGGACCAGACAGGAATACATCTTAGCAATCACTCCATAGGAGTTAACAGCATGAACACTCTTGCACCGAAACGTTCATTCCAACCAAGCTCGCCCGATGCTGCTGGTGTAATTAGCTGGATTCACATTGGCGATCTCCATATGACCAAGGCAGGCGAGCAGAACCACCTTGACTTTGCGAAGATTGTGAATGAGGTCAATGAAGCATTCTCCGAGACTGTGAGTTTCGTCTTCCTGCCTGGAGATGTGGCGGACGACGGTAGCCGCTCCGCCTATGCCGTGGTCCGCGGCGAACTAGACCGCCTGACGGTGCCGTGGTGCGCCATCATCGGCGACCACGATGTACACGAAAAGAGCTTTGCGAACTTCAAGGAGGCAATGTCGGAGCACACTCACGATGCGTTCACCGTGGGAGGCACGCGATTCGTGGCGATGAACGCCTTCGACGTACCTGAGCCACCCTCGTTCACCGTGTCGAAGGAACAACTGAAGTGGGCAGAAGACGAGTTAGCACGAGCGACGAGGAACGGGCAGACTAAAGTTCTCTTATTGCACTGCTATCCGAGTGATCTGAAGGCCGGCGGAGGCGAGGTAAGACGTCTCGTGCGCACTTATGACGTACGGCTGATCGACATGGGCCACACACACTACAACGAGATCGCCAACGATGGCCGAACACTCTACACTGCCACCCGCTCCACAGGGCAGATTGAGGAGGGGCCAGTCGGCTATTCAGTCACCAACCTCGACGGTAACGTCGTGAGTTGGCGATTCATTGAGTTGGGCAAGCTACCCGTCGCGGTCATCACTTCGCCAAGTGATGAGCGGTTTTTGACAACGTCCAGCGAGATGCCGCAGGGAGACTTGAAAGTTCGAGCGAAGTTCTGGGGCAAGGTCCAGGCCATAGATGCGACCGTTCGTCTGGACGGACAGACGAAGCCGATGAAGCGCGTAAGCGACAGCCGGGTTTGGGAGGCAGACATGCCCGTTCCCCGCGAAGGAACCCATCTTCTGATGGTGTCCTTCGAGGATGCGAATGGAAATGTCGCCACAGACGAGATCCGTCTTGCGGCCGGTCGGCGCACGCACAGAGAGTTCAAGGAGGGTGAGAACGACAATGTACTTAAGGCGTGGCCGGAACATGGTTTGCTCGGAACTCAGCTTGGACCGAACAAGAACGGAAAGAAGTGGTGATGATCCCGACAGACGTTGCGCATGTTGTTCTGCCTCTGATCGTTGCTCTCAGCATCGCCCTGATGCTGACTCGCCCGCGCGGCATTCCGGAAGTCTGGTGGATCTCTGGCGGAGCGCTTCTGCTGATCGCCCTTCGGCTTGTGCCACTGAAGGTGGGGGGTCAGGCCGTAGCCAAGGGGAGCGATGTCTACCTCTTCCTCATCGGAATGATGCTCCTAAGTGAATTGGCGCGAGAACAAGGTGTTTTCGATTGGGTCGCATCGGTTGCGGTGCGCGGAGCGAGGGGCAGTTGTTCGCGCCTCTTCGCACTGGTTTATGGGGTTGGGACGCTCGTGACCATCTTTATGTCCAATGACGCGACGGCGGTTGTGTTGACACCGGCCATCTTGACCGCAGTACGAAAGGCGAAGGTCTCGCCACTTCCTTATCTGTTCGTCTGCGCATTGATCGCGAATGCAGCGAGCTTTGTACTCCCCATTTCAAATCCGGCGAATCTCGTGGTCTTCCATACCGGGATGCCCCCCCTTGGCACGTGGCTGGCAGATTTTGGAGTTCCCTCACTGCTCTCGATTGCCGCAACTTTTTTCATCATGCGCTTTTTGTTCCGCGATGACCTCAGAAAGAGCATTGACTGTGAAGTCGACGATGTGGAACTCAGCGCAAACGGCCAAGTGGTCCTAGCCGGTCTTGCCCTGATGATTGCCGTGCTACTGACTGCGTCTGCGTTCAAGAAGGATCTCGGACTACCGACTTGCCTCGCAGCCCTCGTGATTACCGCTATAGTTTCCATTAAGGCAGGAAGCAATCCGATTAAACTGGTAAAAGAGGTTAGTTGGGCTACCTTGATCCTCGTTGCCGGCCTGTTTGTCATGGTCGATGCGGTCGAGAGTCAGGGAGCTTTGAACCTAACCCAACAGGGGCTTGCCTGGGCGTCCCATGTGGGCCGGAACACCGGTGCGATGATCGTCGGGTTTGTCGTGGGTGTAGCGAACAACATCGTAAACAATCTTCCCCTAGGACTGATCGCGGGCGGCACGATCCAAGCTGCTCATGCGAAGGGCCTGATCGCCAATGCCGTTTTGATAGGCGTGGATCTTGGCCCCAATCTCTCGGTCACCGGCTCACTAGCGACGATTCTATGGCTGCTCGCGCTTCGCAAAGACTCGCGCGGAAGCGAAGAAGGAGAGAAG
>CAXTRZ010000040.1:7106-7790 GCA_964246715.1 uncultured Acidobacteriaceae bacterium
ACGCCGGTCACGACGTCGCTCACGCATGCAGCGCTCATTGGCGTAGATCTAGGTCCGAACCTCGCGGTCACCGGTTCGCTAGCGACCCTCCTGTGGTTGATCGCGCTCCGGAGGGAGAAGCTCGACGTGAGCTTCTGGAAGTTTTTGAAAGTGGGGGCAATCGCGATGCCTGTGGCGCTCTTTGCCGCGCTCGGCGGAGCGATGCTGATGAACATGCTGGTCGGACAACAGTAAACACGAGGAGAATCTGATGAATGCAAACGCTGGATGGATCATTCCCTTTATCGTCATCGGAGGTGCACTACAGAGCTGCGGAGCGGCCATGAACGGTCAACTCAACAAGCATATCGTGAACCCCTGGTTGGCTTCGGCCATCTCATTCGCGCTGATTACCTTCTTTTTTGCTGGCGCTTCATTGATCCATCCGCACCCGCTGCCGACCCAGAAGGACGTAGCTGAACTGCCTTGGTGGGCAGTTGTTGGAGGGCTGGTGGGAGCAGTGCAGGTCTATGCCGGCCTGACGCTGGTCAACAAGGTGGGCGCTGGACCATTCGCCGGCTTCACCGTGACCGCCGCGCTCATCACTTCGCTCCTGATTGACCACTTCGGTTGGTTCAGGATGGAGCCCCACCCACTGAACGCGGGGCGCGTCGTTGGTGGTGTGCTCCTCATAGCCGGGATCAG
>CAXTRZ010000040.1:7800-9928 GCA_964246715.1 uncultured Acidobacteriaceae bacterium
GCCTTGTTGCGTAGCATTACCCATTCATAAACACAAGAATCTGTGGATCCGTTTGCATCTGCTTCTCGCATAGGGGGAGTCTGAGGGTAATATGCGCTCCACCTTCCGGACGATTCTCTGCAGTTACGGTCCCTCCGTGGACCCGGACGACCGCTTCAACAAATGCCAGGCCGAGGCCGTGTCCTCTCGACGCGCGCCCTTTGACTCTCCGTTCGAAGAGGTGACGACCAATCTCAGCATCGAAGCCTGGCCCGTTATCTTCCACGGTAAGCGTAGCCATGTGATCGTCTTTTCGAAGCGAGACACAGATTAAACATGAAGCGGGAAGATGTTTGAGTTCGTTGTCAAGCAAGTTGGCTACGACACGGTGGAGGAGAGCAGGGTCGGCAAGTACTCTGACCGGTCCCGCACTGCGAATCTTGACCCCTATGCCCTTATCACTCAGCGAAGGTTCGTAGAGGTCGATCATGCTCCTCACAAGCTCATCGAGATCTACCTCGGTCCGCGAAAGCCGGAGTGCGTCGGCTTTGGCCTCTGCCAAATCAAGCGACGTGTTTAGGAATTCACTCAGGCGGTCGAGTTCCTCAATGGCGGAGACGATTGACTCGGCGTGATCATCCCTGACGTCGCTTGCCAAAGCCGTCTCCAACTTGCCCCGGATCGCTGTGATGGGACTTCTCAGGTCGTGCGCGAGCGAGTCCGTGATGGTATGCAGTTGATGGACGGTGCTCTCGATGCGGTCGAGCATGTGATTCAGGGTGCGAGCGAGATGGCCGATCTCGTCATTCCCTTTTGTGTCAGGGACCCGGCTACTAAGGTCGGATTGACCAATGCGCGATGCTGCTTCCGTGATCTCACTGACTCGGCCTAACATCTTCCGCGTTGCGTAAAAGACGATCGCAAAGCCAAGTAAGACCATGGCAGCCCAGAGCGTAAGGAATCGGACACGAAGGTTTCTCAGGACATGGAGTTCGTCGCGTTCAGACAGTCCAAGATAGATATTGCTGCCATCCTCGATGCGAACAGAGGCAACTCGGAATGGGATTCCGGAGCCCTGGACGTGCACATCGAAGGGGATGTCAGGTTGCGAGCGAACCGAGCGGATGGCAGCAAGATTTGCGACTCCATCTCCGGAGCCAACCCAGAGCTTGGCGGGGCCGTTGTCCGCTGCCTGAAGGAAGAAGACGGCGTCGTTTTCGTTTCCCTTAAATCGTTGTCGGTTGGGAACCTCACGACTGGCGAGTTCTGCCACCTCCCCCACAACTCGGCGATAGAGGCGGTCTTTGGGAGTTCGGGCAGCAACGTCACGTAAAACGCCGATTTCGCCCGAGAGCCATGCATCGCTTCTACGCTGAATATCGTCGGCAACAAAGCGGTGAAGCATAGCAAAAACCAGCATCGTTCCGATGGCGAATGCCAAACTCGCCCAGAGCGAGATACGCCACGCTGCGCTTCGCATGTTTCGATTAGGTGGCTTTAAGGACATACCCGATACCTCGTAGTGTCTTGATTAGCGGTTCCCGTCCTTCAGTGTCGATCTTGCCGCGGAGACGATAGATGTGAACATCTACAACGTTTGTGTCGGGCTGAATCCGCATCCCCCATACTTCGGTCAGCAGCATGGAACGAGTTACAACTCTGCCCGCATGGCGACAGAGGTACTCTAGCAAGACGAACTCCTGTGGGCTAAGGTTAAGGACTTCCTCGCCTCGGGTCGCTCTTCGTTTGAGCACATCAAGCTCCAGATCGCAAACCCTTAGCCGATTCACGTCTTCAGTTTGAGTTGAGTTTCTGCGCATTAGATTACGCATCCTGGCAAGCAGTTCGGCAATGGCGAAAGGCTTTGTCAGGTAATCATCCCCGCCGAGTTCTAGACCCTTTACACGGTCGTCCACAGATCGTCTCGCTGAAAGGATCAGAACTGGGCTGGTCACCCCTGATCTCCGTAACTGAAGGATGAGATCAATTCCGTCCTGGTCAGGAAGGCCGAGATCGATAATGAGGCCGTGGTAGACGTGCTTCGATGCTAAGAGTGCCGCAGTATTGCGATCGTAGGCGTATGTACCTCGTAGGCGGCGCCGTTCAACGATTGCTTGACGAAGCTTTGAATCTTATATTCATCCTAAAC
>CAXTRZ010000040.1:9938-14021 GCA_964246715.1 uncultured Acidobacteriaceae bacterium
GGCCAAGGTCGACGATCAGTCCGTGATAGACGTGCTTCGAGGCAAGAAGAGACGCAGTACTCCCATCCTCGGCGGTATGTACCTCGTAGCCGGCGCCCGTCAACGATTGCTTGACGAAGCTTTGAATCTTAAATTCATCCTCAACCAGCAGGATTCGCATTATTCATTCGCTCGCTTCTCAACCCTGTCTTCTCTTTCAGTCATCCTGGAAGGATCTTCAGAACAGGTCCTCCACAGCACGGGCGTTTGTCCGATGATCCCAGCACCTCCGCTTTCACAGTAGCAGCAGCGGCGGGAGGCAGAGGTTATTGGACTGTCTGTCTCACAGGAGTTCAGGGCTCCAGCTAAAGTGCGGGCGCCGAACTGAGTAGTGTCCGGATCGCGTTCGGCTTGCTCATGTGTAACTTAGCATGTTGGCGTAGGGTTCCCGCTCGATCAAAGCCGTAATCGCTTCCCATGAACGAATCGTCATCCCTTACAGGGCCGCGGAGTGCTATCAAAAGGATGAGGGTCTCGTCTCAACGAGTAGCCGTTTATTAAGAATGTTAAGCCTGTTCGCTCAAGTTTTCGACCTTCGCCGGATCGTCGTCTCTTTGTGGTGCAGCTTCTCCCAAGACACGCGCAACATTTTTGATCCTGCTGAGGCTAATTGTGCATGACTACGGCTTACCTGAACCGCATCGCCACCGCCATACCCGAGCACGATATCCATGATGCATTCGTCAGCTTCGCTGAGACGATGCTTGTGGACCCACGCCTGCACACTGTATTCCGCCGTATGGCGAGCCGCTCTGAAATCTTGCATCGCTATTCATTCCTTGATCCTCAAAGAGATTCGAAGCGATTCTCAGCGCATGACGCATATGAATTTTATCAGTCAGGCGGCTTCCCGAATACGGCTCGGCGGATGGCGTTGTTTGAGCAATGTGCTCCGGTGCTGATGAGGTTGGCTCTGGACCGGCTGGCCCTTACTGAAGAGGAACGCACCGGCATAACGCATGTGCTGGTTACTTGCTGCACGGGGCTGTATGCGCCAGGGCTGGACTTTGAAATCGTCGATCACCTTGGACTGTCGGCTAGCGTGGAGCGCACGATGGTTGGCTTCATGGGATGCTATGCCGCGATCAATGCTCTGAAATTGGCACGGCACATTGTTCGCTCTGACCCAAAGGCGAATGTTCTAATGGTCAACCTTGAGCTCTGTACGCTGCACCTACAGGAGACACAGGAACTTGAGCAGGTGCTCTCGTTTCTAGTCTTTGCTGACGGCGCGGCGGCGAGCCTCATTACTGCTCGTGAGCAGGGTTTCGCGCTGGACAGCTTTAAGGCGATCATGGTGCCCAACACAAGGGAGCTGATTACCTGGAAGATTCGTGGGCTGGGTTTCGACATGCTGCTCTCGGGGCAAGTTCCGGGCGAGCTGCGCCGCGCACTGCATGGTGGTGAACTGATGGCGGAGCGGGATGGCATCGATCTATGGGCGGTGCATCCTGGCGGGCGATCTGTTTTGGATGCGGTAGAGAAGGGGCTGGAACTGCCGACGGGTGCTCTTTCGGTGTCGCGTGAAGTATTGTCGCGCTTTGGAAATATGTCCTCGGCAACGGTGATGTTTGTGCTGGAGCGAATGATGGAACAAGCGAAATCTGGGCAGCGTGGTTGCGCGATGGCTTTTGGGCCGGGCATTACAGCAGAGACGATGCGATTCCATGTCGTCTAATGCGCAGATCGACTTCAGCCGTCGGGTGTCCCCGCGCGAGTTGCCGGAGTTAATGGATGGCGACTGCAGTTACGAGGAGTTCCGTGACTGCCTTCGGAGTCTTGCAAAAGTGAACCGCTGGCTGTTGGGGTATCGCCCAACACTGACCTGGCTGGAGCGGCTACCGCGCGGGCGAAGCAGACCGCTGCACATCGTCGATGTCGGCAGTGGCGGAGGCGACTATCTTCGGGGGATTGCGCACTGGGCTCGACGCCGGAACCTCGCTGTGCAGCTCACGGGAATTGACCTTAACCCTCTTGCGGCTCGTGCCGCCTCTGAGTTCACGTCCGCGGCCCTGGGGATTACTTGGATGACGCGGGATGCGCTGGCATATCGACCCGAAAGGCCGATCGATGTCATCGTGAGCTCTCTGCTGGCCCATCATCTGGAGGATGAGGAGATCGTCACGCTGCTGAGATGGATGGAAAGCACAGCGCAGCTTGGATGGTTTATCAACGATTTGGAACGAACGAAGTGGACTGCCCGGGCATTTGGTTGGGTGCGATGGCACCGGATCGTACGACATGATGGGCCGGTGTCGTTCCGGCGCGCTTTTCTCAAGGAGGACTGGCTGCGATTGCTTTCGGCGGCTGATGTCCCGAAGGATACGGCGACCGTGGAACGTTGGCGGCCGGGACGGTTGTGCGTTGGGCACTGGAAGTAAGGGATCAGGTGGTCGTCAATGGTCTCATTAGACTAAGAGATGGAGCTTATAGATGGAGCTTGGAGCTAAGGCCTTGGTGACGAACCTCACCACACCTAACGGATTGAGAGGCTAATGATGGCATCTTCCACGTTGCCGGCACCCCGTCCCGCCAGTTCCAGATTCAAGACCGTGCTCTGGCTATCTCTGGGAATTACGACGCTGTTTGTCTTTATCACGTCGGAAGTTCTTCTCGTTACCGACTACCCCATGTACCACGCCTATCGGCTACAGGTTATAGTCGATCGCGGACTTCTCATCCCGCACACGCTCTGCGGAACCTTCGCGCTGCTGGCCGGCCCGCTACAGTTTTCGACTCGTCTTCGGAAGCGCCACCTGAAGCTGCATCGCGTTCTAGGCCGTATTTACTTCGGCTCTGTAGTACTCGGCGCCTTAACCGGAATCGCCCTTGCATGGGGCCGACCTGGACTGCCAGGAACTTCCATGCAAGGCTCAGCGTGGATTGTCTGCACGATTGCTGCCGTGATTGCGGCGCGGAACCGGCAAATCGACGTTCATCGCCAGTGGATGGCCCGTTCTTACGCGATCACGTTTACCTTCATCTCCAGCCGTGTGCTCAATCTGGTGCCAGCCTACTGGAGCCATCTAGGGGACGTGTTGTCAGCGGTCGGCGTAATCGCCTTTACACTTGCTTCCATTCTCCTGGTTGACCTTGGCCTCAGCTGGCACGAACTCACCACGCGCCGTACCTGAGGGGCTGCAACTCTAAAGTTTGTCCGACAATTAGCGCAACCGCTGGGTTGTCACCCTCCGATGCCCATTGCGTTTTTCCGTCCAGAACCTCAATGTGAGATTCCACTTTGTCCAATGGAACAAGCTCTCCCAGAACAACACGCTTGATACAAGTCTCAAAATGACGATTCGGACAGAAAGACGTTCAAACTGTTTTCCGGCCCGTCTATCAGGTTAGATAGCAGTAGAGATTTGTGTCCTAAATTGAGCAACCGATGAATCAGGAGCACCGCATTGCAAGACGAAGTTCTCATTATCGGTGGCAGAGTGGCGGGCTGTGCCGTCTCCATCGCGCTCGCTCGAAAGGGACGAAGTGTTACGCTGATCGAACGCGAGCCCACACCACGTCATAAAGTGTGCGGAGAATTTCTGAGCGGCGAGGCTCTAGAGGATCTCCATGCACTTGGCATCGATGTGGCCTCTCATGGCGCAGTGCCGATAGATTACGTTCGTCTCGCCGCGTCCAGGCGCGCTGCGCAAGCGCCATTGCCTTTTCCCGCAGCCTCCCTGACGAGGAAGACACTTGATACCGCGCTCATCGCCGCAGCCATCGATGCGGGAGTACGCCTTAAGCGTGGTAGCAGCGTGCAGTCGCTCAGCCGCTCGACCTCCAACCTTTGGCAAGCCACGCTCGACGACGAAACCACCTTTGAATCTCCAACCGTCTTTCTTGCCTCAGGCAAGCACGACTTGCGCGGCTACAGCCGTCCCAGAGACCCTCACCAGTGGGTCGCCTTTAAGATGTATTACCGTATGACTGCCGCCCAGACCGCTGACCTAGGGAACGCCTCCGAGTTAACGCTGTACGCGGGAGGCTATGGCGGTATCCAACCGGTGGAAGATGGAATCACGAATTTTTGCTGTGTCGTTC
>CAXTRZ010000041.1:0-5049 GCA_964246715.1 uncultured Acidobacteriaceae bacterium
AACCAGCAGAGTGCCAATGTGCAGCGAGACCGGCGTGACCAGCGTCGTGGCGGGGTTGGCGCCGGTGCGCCAGACCTGGTTGTAGGGGACCAGCCCTCCGAAGATTTCACGGCCGCGCATGTGCGGGGTGTTATAGCTGATGGTCAGAGGCTGTCCCAGCAGCGAGACGGTAGCCGACGACGGCGGGCTAGGCATGGGCTTGCCGGGATCGTCCATCTTCATGCCGCCCATTTGGCCGTTTCTTTGGCCGCTCTGCGCGGGGGCGAAGGGGACGAGCGTTGCGGCGGCAAGGAGCGCGGTACAGGCGGCGGGGAGGAGCTTGCGGAGGAACATGAGGGTCTCGCTTTCGGCTGATCCTGCGGTTTGAGGACTCGGGATGCTGATCTGATGCTGGACCGGCGCGGCGGCGGCTGTCAAATGCTGTGCTGGATCAGCCGGCGGAGGGATGCTAGCATAGAAGAACGCGCCCGTAGCTCAGCTGGATAGAGCGGCAGCCTCCGAAGCTGTAGGTCAGAAGTTCGAATCTTCTCGGGCGCACCATCCCCTTACACTCTTCGCTTTGCACTCTGCACCGGCTTCGGTGCGGTGCCAAAGCCGCGTGTACGAGAGTGCGTCCGGCTCAATGCATCAAGGGGAGTTGAATTCGGCTCATTCCAGGAAAGATTCAGCTAACCTCCTTCCGCAGTGCGCATCCAACGGTGACAGACGCAGTACAGGAGAATGGAATGAACTTCATTAACGACGCTGACTTTCAGGACGACTTCCGTAGGGTGGGTAAGGACGTGACGGCTGAATTTGAGCGTCCCGGCGCGCCAGCCAATGCAACCGAACATGCAGGCAGCGAGAACCTGGGCGTTGCCGCCAAGAGCGCACCCGTTGACGACGTCGCGGATGAGGATGACGACGAGCTCGAGGACGAAGACGACGACCTGGATGAGGAAGACGATCTGGACGACGAAGACGATCTGGAAGACGAGGATGAGGATCTGGACGATGAGGACGAGGACGATGAGCTTGAAGATGATGACGAAGACCTCGACGATGAGGACGAGGACGACGAAGATGAGGATGATGAGGAAGAAGTGAAGTAACGCATTCCCCACTGCTGGGTGGACTATAGAGATTCCGAGATGCGAAGAGGGGTTCAGCTTTGGCTGAGCCCCTCTTTTGTGGTTCTTATCTGGATTACAGGGGGTGGACTTCGGCGGCCTGAGCCTTGCCGAGAATCTCAAGCCGAACCTTAGCGACGCCGGCTTCGAGTATGCCGATCTCGCTGGCGGCTGCGTGAGAGAGGTCAATGACCCGGCTGGGAGACATCAGGCCGCGGTCGTTGATGCGCACGACGACGGAGCGGCCGGTGGCGACGTTGATGACGCGCACCAGAGTGCCGAACGGGAGCGTGCGGTGACAGGCAGTCATCAGTTTCTGGTCGAAGGTCTCGCCGTTAGCGGTTCGCTTGCCGTCAAAGGAGTTGTTATAAAACGAGGCCATGCCGAGCGTCGTCATCACGGCTCGAAGGGGGTGCGAGGCCGGCTTGTGGACCGCCGGTGCGGGATGCGGCAAGGGCACGGCCGACGCAGTGGCTGGCGAGCTGGCGGGCTGCGGTGCAGGAGCGGTCTTATGATCCATGAAGTGGTATGCAACAGCCGAGCCGGCTACGATCGTGGCCGAGGTCAGAGCAAGTTTGATTCGTCCTCGCAAATTCCCTCCTTGCCGGTCTTCATTCCGGCCTACCTAAGTCTATCTGTGTTAGCGGAATATTCCCAGCTTTAAAGGCAATAAAAAAGTAAGTTGAAGCAGAAGGGCTTGCTCAGAATCAATGAGTTAGCGCGCGAAAAAATCCCAGAAAAATGGCTTTCCTTCTGAATGGGAGGTATTTCTGTCCACTCAATTTCCGAACGGGTCTCTGAAACGAACCTCTGAAACTAGGCTAGGCATATAGAACCATGTCAGGCATACAGACTAAGCCAGGCATACTACGTCCATATGGTTGCAGATGGATTGGAGCACCGAATGGGATTTGAACCCATGAATACTGGTTTTGCAGACCAGCGCGTTAGCCACTTCGCCATCGGTGCCCTTGTTGATTGACCACGCTTCAACGCTGTTGCTTCAGCCTTGAAACCCTTCCTGAGTTTATCCGGTTACTTCACCGCCAGCTCTCGTGTGGAGAGATACCAGCTCTTCACATCCATGCCTGCCGCGCCCGCCATACGCTTCTCCGCGTCGGCTTGCGTCGCCGGGGCGGGCACGACGACTGCATCCCCGGTCTTCCAGTTCGCCGGACAACTGACCCCGTTGCTGTCAATCATCTGCAGCGCCTCAAAGATGCGCAGCAACTCATCCACATTGCGGCCAAGCTGCATGGGATAGTACAGCAGCGCGCGGATCAGGCCCTTCGGGTCAATGATGAAGACCGACCGCACGGTCGCCGTATCGCTGACCGCCTCATGCACCAGCCCATACGCGCGGCTGATCCTCTGGTCGAGATCGACCGCCACGGGGAACTCGATCTTGACGCCGGTCAGGCGTTCCAGATCAAGCACCCACGCAATATGCGACTGGAGCGAGTCAATGGAGACGCCGATCAACTGCACGTTCAGCCGGTCCCAGTCCGCCTGCCGCCGCGCGAACTCGATGAACTCGGTCGAGCATACAGGCGTGAAGTCGGACGGATGTGAGAACAGCATCACCCACTTGCCCTTGCCGGTGTAATCGCTCAGCCGGATGACGCCGTGTGTGCTTTTGGCCTCAAAGTCCGGCGCCAGCTCCAGAATCCGCGGGATACGAGAATCGCTCATCGCTGCTCCATGGGTCCTGCCGCGCTCATTTGGGCTGCGCGGCCGTGCGCAGATACGGCTTCACCGTTTTGTAACCGGGAAACGATGTATTCGCCTCTTCGTTGCTCACCGCGGCGGTGATGATGATGTCGTCGCCCTGCTTCCAGTTCGCCGGCGTCGCCACCTTATGCTTGGCTGTCAGCTGCATGGAGTCCAGCACGCGGATGATCTCGTCGAAGTTGCGTCCCGTGGTCATGGGGTACGCCACCGTCAGCTTGATGCGCTTGTCCGGCCCAATGACGAAGACCGTTCGCACCGGCGCGTTCAGCGCGGGCGTGCGGCCTTCTGAGGTGTCGCCTGCATCGGCGGCCAGCATGTCATACAGCTTGGCGATCTTCAGCTCCGGGTCGCCGATCATAGGAAAGTTCACCTGCGCTCCGCCCACATCCTGGATATCCTGCGCCCACTTCTCATGGTTGGTCACGGGATCCACGCTCAGGCCAATCACCTTCGCGCCGCGCTGTGCGAACTGCTGCTCCAGATTTGCCACCGCGCCCAACTCCGTGGTGCACACCGGGGTAAAGTCTTTGGGGTGCGAGAAGAGCACCGCCCAGCCATCGCCGATCCACTCATGGAAGTGAATCGTGCCCTGCGTCGTCTCCGCCGTAAAGTTCGGAGCGATATCGTTAATCCGTAGTGACATCGTGTTCTTTGCCTCGGTTCGTTGGATGTGTTGACGCCTGATGGCGCATGTAAAAGTTCGCCATATTCAACAGAAAACCCACCCGGCCATCGGCCTCGGGTGGGTTCTAAGTTCTCTCTGCATGGGCTGATCTAACCCTGCCGAACTCATCCGCACACCCGCGCCCAGCCGCAGCAACAGCAGCGACACACGGAGCAGTTCTTCGCGGAGACAGTCATCTTCGGGGTCATCATCGCCTCAGCCATCATGCCAATCTCTACCGCGCCAGCCTGCTGTTCTTCGGCTAGCATGATGAAGCAGTTTGCCCCATTGCGGTTTTTCCACTCTCTCACCACGAGGTCCTTGTGTCAACAGCCTCCCCGCAAACCCTTTCCTACGCGCTGGTCGATGTCTTCGCCGAGCATCCGCTTGAAGGCAATCAGCTTGCCGTCTTCACGGACGCACGCGGCCTGACGACCGAACAGATGCAAGCGCTTGCGCGCGAGATGAACCTCGCCGAGACCACCTTCATCGTGCCGGAAGACCCGGAGCACGAACGCGAGCACGGCGTCCGCGTCCGCATCTTCAGCGTGCAGGAGGAGTTCCCCTTTGCCGGCCATCCCACGCTCGGCACGGCCTCCTGGCTCTACTGGCATCACCCCACGCTGCGCGGCGCAGACAAGATCGTCCTGAGACTCAACGCGGGCAACATCCCCGTCCGCTTTGAAGCGCCGCTCGCAGGCACACAAGGCGTCTTCGCCACCATGCGCCAGAACGACCCCGTCTTCGGCGCGACCCACGATCATGCAGAGGTAGCACCCATCCTCGGCCTTAGCCCGGACGACCTCCACCCCAGCCTGCCCATCCAGACCGTCTCCACCGGCATGGCCTTCTGCATCGTGCCCTTGCGATCGCTGCAAGCGATCCAGAAACTCGCCATCCCGCAGGCCGCAACGCAGGCATGGCTCGCCTCCATCGGCGCCAAGTTCTTCTTCTGCGTGGCCCCTGCGGACCCCGCCTCCGACGCGGACTTTCACAATCGCATGCAGTTTTACAATGGCGAGGACCCGGCCACCGGCTCCGCCTCCGGATGCGCCATCGCCTACCTGGTTCGGCACGGCGTCGTACCCAGCGGCAAGCTCGTCGTCTTCGAGCAGGGCATTGAGATCGATCGCCCGTCTCGCCTGCACGTCCAGGCGAGCCTTCAGACCGGCGATGAAGACCTCCCGATTACGGACGTGTTCGTCTCAGGCCGCACCATCCCCGTTGCAAGCGGACAGTTTTTCCTGCTCTGAGCCGTCCGTTTCCCACAGGGGAGATTCACCAAACAGCAACAAAGAACGGGGTTCTGAGAAAAACGGTGGATGAGCAACCTCTAATCTGGTGCGTATTCGCCTTTTCTTCCCCAGTTGCCAAGTTGGGTTCCCCTTCGTAAGGTTGGGAAGCGTTGAGGGAGTGGTGAGGCGCACCGAAAACCCGGACACCGAACGAAAGCCCCCGAAACGCAACTGCTTTCGCCTGAATTTCTGAAAATTGAACTGAGAGAAAGCCTGACTGTTCGCAGTCGCGACTCCCTCCGTGCAACCT
>CAXTRZ010000041.1:5059-13007 GCA_964246715.1 uncultured Acidobacteriaceae bacterium
GACCGTCGGCGTCACTGCCCCATGCCTTAACGGCCGGGCAACCGCCTCCGAATCTGACCGATCTCGCAACGGACAGCTTTCGCGCCGGACCAGCCGCGTGGCAACCTGCGGCCGAGGCCTTTCTCTCAAACCCGCGGTTCGGCCTCAAAGCCCGAGCCGGGGCACTGCACTCATCCGAGCCTGACGAGCCCGGCCACGCAGACGGGAGAGCCTCGTCTCCCCCTGTCCGCCTCGGCCGGATCCGGACAGCAGGCTCGCCGCGCAGTTGCCCCCTCGTCTCCCAGGTCGAGGACGAACCGCGGCCAACGACTTTCCGCACCCTTTGCGGTCAGCCGCTCCGGCCAACCAGCCGGTGAGCGGCCCCGCGTTTGAGCCACCGCAACACCACCGCCGTGCAAGCACGAAGACGCGCGGCGTCAAGAGAGAGAGCGAACCAGCCCATGCGTCCCAAGAAAGTCATTCTCTGTGTCGACGACAACGAACAGACTCTGTCCATCCGCACCTTCCTGCTGGAGACCCGCGGCTACCGCGTGCTGATCGCATCTTCAGCTCAGTCCGCGCTGGAGCTGCTGGAGCAGACCGTCCCCGGCTCCATCGACCTGCTCATCTCCGACCTCCTGCTGCCCGGCATGGACGGCAATGAGCTCGTCCGCCGCGCCAAGCAGATGCATCCCACGCTGCCCGCGCTCATCGTCTCCGGTACCGTCACCAGCTTCGACCGCGCCCTTGCCGCGGACGCCTTTCTGCCCAAAGGTGCAAGCTCTCCGGTGGAGCTGCTGGAGCGCATCCGTGTCCTCGTCGCACGCAAGCGCGGTCCCAAAAAGCACACTCCCATGCCCGCGGCGGCGGAGGCTCCGGCCGCGCAGCACGAGCCCATGCAGCACCCCATCGCCAGCTAGGTTGGCTTCTTACATCATCTCCCAGGCTACTCATCGGCCCGGATTCGATTGGAACAGGTAAAATGATCCGATGCGATCCGTCCCGCGCCTTCACGCGCACATTCGGAGTTCCGCAAGAGAGTTGGAGGATTAGTTTTGGCGAAACGCGACCGTTTTCTCTTTACCAGTGAGTCCGTGACCGAGGGTCACCCCGACAAGATTGCCGACCAGATCTCAGACGCCATCCTGGACGCCTGCCTCGCACAGGACCCCATGAGCCGGGTGGCCTGCGAGACCCTCACCTGCACCGGCCTCGTCGTCATCGCCGGCGAGATCACCACCAAGGCCTACGTCGACTTCCAGGGTCTTGTTCGCTCCACCGTCGCCGGGATCGGCTATACCCACTCGTCCTACGGCTTCGACTCCAATACCTGCGCCGTCATCTCCACCATCAACAAGCAGAGCCCGGACATCGCGCAGGGCGTCGATTCCGGCGGCGCTGGCGACCAGGGCATGATGTTCGGCTACGCCACCAACGAGACCCCGGAGCTGATGCCGCTCCCCATCTCGCTCGCCCACAAGCTCTCCGCCAAGCTGAGTGAAGTCCGCAAGTCCGGCCTTATGCCCTATCTGCGCCCCGATGGTAAATCTCAGGTGACGGTCGAGTACGCCGAAGTCGGCAAGCCGAGCCGCGTCGACGCCGTCGTCATCTCCACCCAGCATGACGAGGACGTCACCAATGAGACCCTTCGCGCCGAGATCCTGAAGAATGTCATCCAGGCCGTCATCCCCGCCGAGTTGCTGGACGCCGACACCAAGTACCACATCAACCCCACCGGACGCTTCGTCATCGGCGGACCCATGGGCGACTCCGGACTCACCGGCCGCAAGATCATCGTCGACACCTACGGCGGCATGGGCCGGCACGGCGGCGGAGCCTTCTCCGGCAAGGACGCCACCAAGGTCGATCGGAGCGCGGCGTATATGGCCCGCTACGTCGCCAAAAACATCGTCGCGGCCGGGCTCGCCGACCGCTGCGAGGTCCAGCTTGCCTATGCCATCGGCGTGGCTGAACCCGTCTCTGTCCTCGTCGACACCTTCGGTACCGGCACCGTTGACGCAGACAAGCTGGAAGAGCTCGTTCGCGCCAACTTTATCCTTACTCCCAAAGGCATCATCGAGACCTTGCGGCTCCGCCGTCCCATCTTCAAGCAGACTGCAGCCTACGGCCACTTTGGCCGCACCAGCGCGGACTTCACCTGGGAGGCGACCGATAAAGCCGCAGCTCTCAAGGCCGGCGTCACGGAACTCGCCGCAGCCAAGTAATCGCACCCGTTACAAATACAAAGGGCGAGCCACGCGGCTCGCCCTTTGTATTTGAAGCAATTGGTTTATCCTGCAGCAGGGAGAGTTCGAGCGTTTGGAGTCTTCGTCCCATCCACTCGGAAGTCCATTACCACTCCTTGGCCGCCGTATCCGTCTGCACTGGGGTAGCCGCAGGAGGCCCTTTCCAGCGCAGCACCGGCTTGCGAGCCGCCGAGGTCTCATCCAGCCGCTGCAGCCGCGTCGTATGCGGAGCCGTCTTGACCAACTCCGGATTTTCCGCTGCCTCCTGAGCAATCTGCTTCAGCGCATCGATCAGCAGATCAAGCTCTTCGCGGCTCTCGCTCTCAGTCGGCTCAATCATCATCGCGCCGCTGACCACCAGCGGAAAGCTGACCGTGTACGCATGAAAGCCGTAGTCAATGAGCCGCTTGCCCATATCGCCCGTCTTCACGCCGTTCTTCGCCTGCAGCTTGTCGGAAAACACCACTTCGTGCAGCGATGGGGACTTGAATGGCAGCTCAAAGGTGTCCTGCAGCTTGGCCCGGATATAGTTCGCATTCAGCACGGCGTCCTCCGTCGTCTGTCGCAGTCCGTCCGGCCCGTTCGCCAGGATGTACGCCAGCGCCCGCACAAACATGCCGAAGTTGCCATAAAACATCCGCACGCGCCCCACGCTCTCGGGCCGGTCGAACTCGAATCCAAGCAGGCCATTGGGTTTCTTCACCAAGGTCGGCTTAGGCAGGAACGGCTCCAGGATTTTCTTGATCGCCACCGGCCCCGATCCCGGGCCACCGCCTCCATGCGGCGTGGAAAAGGTTTTATGCAGGTTCAGGTGCATCACGTCCACGCCGAAGTCGCCCGGCCGCGTCTTGCCCACCAGCGCGTTCATGTTCGCGCCATCCATATACAGCAGCGCGCCCTTGGCGTGAAGGATGTCGGCGATCTTGTGAATCTCGCTCTCAAAGACGCCGATGGTGGATGGGTTCGTCAGCATCAGCGCTGCCGTATCCTCATCGACCATGCGCTCCAGCTCGGCCAGGTCCACCATGCCCTGCGCGTTGGACTTCAGGTTCGCGACCTCGTATCCGACGACCGCAGCCGTTGCAGGATTTGTCCCATGCGCCGAGTCCGGCACGATGATCTTCTTGCGCGCATTCCCGCGCGACTCATGATACGCCCGCACCATCAGGATGCCGGTGAACTCGCCATGCGCGCCCGCCGCAGGCTGCAGCGTGATCGCGTCCATGCCGGTGATCTCGATCAGCGCCTCTTCCAGCGTCTTCATGATCTGCAGGCAGCCCTGGCTCAGCGACTCAGGTTGATACGGATGCGCCTCCGCAATCCCCTCAAAGCGCGCAACCGCCTCATTCACCCGCCCGTTGTACTTCATCGTGCAGCTTCCCAGCGGATACATCCCCAGGTCAATTGCATAGTTCCACGTGGAGAGCCGCGTGAAGTGCCGGACAATCTCAATCTCGCTCAGCTCCGGCATCACGCCGAGATCCGTGCGCACGCTCGGCCCCAGCAGCTTCTTCGCGTCTACCTTTGGGACGTCGAGTTCTGCAAGGCGATAGGCCTTCTTCCCCGGCGAGCTCTTCTCAAAGATCAATCCTTCGTTCTGGTTGACATGCGTCGTCACCTTGCGCGGCGTACCCGCAAACATCTCACTCGTAGAGCTCACGTCCGGAACCTGCGTTATCGTTGCCATGGAATCCTCACTCCTCAACACGTTAGCTGCTCGCCTGCTTGCGCCTGCGTATACCCTCTGCAGCAGCCGCCGCAAACATCAGTCCGGCAACCGTTGCGGAACGCCCTAATACCTGGTTCGCCGTAGACGCCTTACGGGCCCACAGATAACCGGGAACTAACGCAACCAGAAAGACCCCTACGACGCTTAAATCCCGTACTTCAATCCCCATACCCTTGACTAAATCATGCAACAGAAGACTCCTCGCGGTACGTTGAGCGTTCCGCCGTGCGACGCCTCAAAACTCCTGAGCATCGACAGCCATTCCCGACTCCGAGTAACTCCCCGACTCCGGTCCATCTACATCTTCTTCGCGCAAGCTCAGCCCGAAGACAACCCCATTCGCCAGCTCGATCGTCAGCGCATCGCCCTCTTCCAGCGACGCCTCCACGACCTCCTCGCCAATCTGAGCACAGAGCGCATTGCGGTACTCCGGCTCGCCATACGCCACGGAGAAGTCTGTCAGCAGAACATGCGGCCAGTCATAGAGCGTCAGGCAAGGCGTGCCGAAGCGCAGCTCCAGGAAGTCCTCGATAAACGTGACCGACTTCAGCTCCTGCCCAATGACTCTAGAGATGTCCATGCGTCAGCCCTTCGCTGCCAGAACAGGCTCATTCGCTGTTACAGATGCCAGCGCCTCCGCGACCTCATCCATCTGCGCCCGCGTCGTCACCTCGGTGGCGCACCACAGGCTTGCGCCCGGCCCAAGCTCCGGATACCACTGCTCCAGCGCGAGCCCGCCGATGATCTTCTTGTTGAGCAGCCCGGCGTTCATCGCCTCCGCGCCCTGCTTTACGTCGAGCACAAACTCATGAAACCGCGGCGCACCGTCAAAGAGCACCGTACCTTTGTCGCTCAGCACATCGCGCAGATACGCGGCCTTGGCCAGGTTGTGCTCGCCCAGCTCCCGCATCCCCTCTTTGCCGTACACGGTCAGGAAGATCGTGGTCATCAGCGCGACCAGCGCCTGGTTGGTGCAGATGTTGCTGGTCGCCTTCTCGCGGCGAATGTGCTGCTCGCGCGTGCTCAACGTCAGCACATAGCCGCGCTTGCCGTTCCTGTCCTTGGTCTCGCCAATGAGCCGCCCCGGCATCTGCCGCAGAAACTTCTCCTTGCATGCGATGACGCCGCAGTAGGGGCCGCCATACCCCAGCGACACGCCGTAGCTCTGCGCCTCCAATGAGACAATGTCCGCCTCCTCCGGGGGCGCCACAATGCCCAGCGAAATGGCCTCCGCAATCGACACAATCAACAGCGCACCCTTGCTGTGCGCCAGCTCCGCAACCGCGGCAACATCCTCGATCGTGCCAAAGAAGTTCGGCGATTGAAGCAGCACGCAAGCCGTATCGCCGCCAATGGCCTGCTCCAACTCCCGCATGGAAACCCGCCCATTTGAGGCATACCCGACCTCAGTCAGCGGAATCTCCTGATGCGTCGCATAGGTCTGGATCACCTCGCGATACTCCGGATGCACCGTCCGCGCCACCACCGCGCCGCTGCGTCCGGTCACGCGCACCGCCATCATGATCGCCTCGGCCGCGCCCGTGCTTCCGTCGTACATGCTGGCGTTGGCGATCTCCATGCCGGTCAGCTCGCAGATCATCGTCTGGAACTCGAACATGGCCTGCAGCGTGCCCTGCGCGATCTCCGGCTGGTACGGCGTGTAGCTGGTCAAAAATTCGCCGCGCTGCACCAGCGGATCAATGATGACCGGCTTGTAGTGCCGGTACACGCCCGCGCCCAGAAAGCTCGCATAGCCGGTCGCGTTGTTCTCTGCATACCCGCGGAAGCGGTCGATGATCTCGCTTTCGCCATGCTGCCGGGGCACGTTGAGGTCGCGCGTCAGTTGGTACTCCGCCGGAATGGAAGCGAACAGATCGTTGATCGACGCAACGCCGATCTCCGCCAGCATCTCCTCGCGGTCAACAGGGCTCTTCGGTAGATAGCGCATCGCTTTAGTGCCCCGTCTCTTCGCTGACAAACGTCTCATAGGTGGCGGCATCGATCAGGGTATCCAGCGACGTCAACTCGCCCTCATCGCTCAGCTCGAACTTGTACAGCCACGTCGTATTCGCATCGCTGTTGATCGTCTCCGGCGCGGGCGTCAGAGCCTCATTCACCTCCGTCACCGTGCCGCTGACCGGCGCGTATAGGTCGCTCACCGCCTTCACGCTCTCCACTGACCCGAAGATCGTTCCCGCCTTTACCGCATCGCCCACCTTCGGCAGCTCGACGAAGACGATATCCCCCAGCGAATCCTGCGCGTAGTCGGTGATCCCCACTGCGCCCGTCTTTCCCGCAACGTCAAGCCACTCGTGCGTCTTCGTATACTTATATCCAGCCGGATATGCCATTAAAACTCTCCCCGTCTCTTTTCAGATGCGAATGCAAACCTAAACTGCCACAACCTTCTTCGGCTTCTTGTAAAACGGCGTGGGCACCACCTTCGCCTTCACCAGCGCGCCGCGAATCTCAACTGCCACCACCTCATCCACAGCCGAGTACTGCACGGGCACATACGCCAGCGC
Organism: uncultured Acidobacteriaceae bacterium; assembly: GCA_964246715.1. Classification (GTDB taxonomy): domain Bacteria; phylum Acidobacteriota; class Terriglobia; order Terriglobales; family Acidobacteriaceae; genus Edaphobacter. The sequence goes on from CAXTRZ010000041.1 coordinate 11,539, forward strand.
AATGTTCTTTTTGATAAACGGTCCCGGCGAGCCGCTCGTCACCTCGCCGATCTGGTCTCCCAAAGTGCTAAACACCTTGTATCCATCCCGGCCAATCCCGCGGTCGATCATCTCCAGCCCCACCAGCTTGCGCTTCGGGCCGCCGCCGCTCTGAATCTCCAGCAGCGCGTCCCGTCCCACAAAGTCCGAGCCCTTGTCCAGCTTGCAGTAACGCCCCAGCCCAGCCTCAAAGACGTTGATCGTGTCCGAGATCTCATGGCCATACAGCGCCATCGCGCTCTCCAGCCGCAGCGTATTCCGTGCCCCCAGCCCGCACGGCATAATCCCGAACTCCGCGCCCGCGGCCAGCACCTCGCCCCACACGCGGCTGCTTGTCGGCTCATCGCTGGGGATGTAGATCTCGAAGCCATCCTCGCCCGTGTACCCCGTCCGCGCGATCATCACGTTGTGAACAGCCGCCCCGTCTTTCAGATCCAGGCGCCCCCACGTGAACCAGTAGTTCTTGATTTCGCTTAACTCGGTGGAGGTCAGCTTCTGTAGCGTCGCCTCCGCTTTCGGCCCCTGGATCGCAAGCTGCGTGTAGTAGTCGCTGAAGTCGTTGATGTGCACGCCCGGCATGTGACCGATCTGCTTGCGTACCCAGGCGACATCCTTCTCGCGCGTGCCCGCGTTAATCACAATCAGAAAGTCGTTCTCGCTCAACTTATGCAGCACCACATCGTCGACAAACGTCCCGTCCTCATACAGCATTGCCGAGTAGTGCGCCTGCCCCACCTGCAGCTTGCTCGCATCGTTCATCAGCAGCCGCTGCACCGCCGCCAGGCTGCCCGGCCCGCGCAGCTGAATATCGCCCATATGCGACACGTCGAACAGCCCCACCGCCGTCCGCACCGCCATGTGCTCGTCAATCAAACCCTTGTACTGGACCGGCATATCCCATCCGCCAAAGTCCACCATCTTCGCCTTATGCAATCTATGCGTCGCATGGAGCGCCGTCAGCCGCAGCTCGCTCAACGCCTCTACACCCGTCATCTCCGCCATGCCAATCCCTCTTTCGTTCTCTTGAAAGGTTAGCACCGTTGCACCGGTAGAGATCAGCGCAACACCTTCCGCAACAGCACCGGCGAAAACGTCGCCAGCCCGGCCACCGCCAGCAACCCCGCCAGCACCGACTCGGTCCGCATCGTTGCGGACGCCGTCCACGCCAACAGCACCCAGAACGCCATGTCCGCGCTCGCCGCGAGGTACACCCAGTCGGAAAACTTGTGCTGATCGCGAAAGAAATCCATCTCCCCAATCCGCGGATACGTCGTCTCCGGCCCCATCGTCATCCGCAGCAGCGCGACCGGCAGCAGATTCAACGCCAACACCGCAGCCACCCAAACGCCCGCAAGCGCCGGCCATCGCGGCTCCACCCACCACGTCGCCCACATCGTCACGATTACATTCAGCGTCGCACCCGCATTCAC
>CAXTRZ010000041.1:13017-13910 GCA_964246715.1 uncultured Acidobacteriaceae bacterium
GCATTCACCATCGCGGGAAAGTGCAGCATATCGCCCAGCCGATTCATCTCATTCAGCCGCTTCTGACGTGCGTCCATCGCTGCCTCCCGCACCTACTCCCGAGCCTTTGCGGCCTGCCGCTTCATCTCAGCGTAAGCCTGATCGGTCAAACCGCCCTGCGTCCTCCACCGCACCACGCCGTTCCCGTCCACCACCAGCACGTACGCATCGTCCGCCGCCCTAAAGCCGGCGACCCTCTTCCACTCCGCCTCATGATCCTCCACCGGCAAGAAGTGCGCCTGGCCCCGCGCTGACACCGACTCCTTGATCTTCTTCGTCACCCACCCACGCAGCAGCCGCGGCACGGACTCCAGCACCGGCATCTCGTAAAACTCCAGCCCCGCCGGGCGCTCCGCATCATCGGCCAGACGATGCCCCCACTCCGCCACCTCAGCCCGCGACCCCTGGCTGAACCCCACGATCAGCACTCCCACCTTGCCCCGCAGCGCGTCCGGCAGCGCCACCGCCTCTCCCACGAACGTCGTCCCATGCAGCGGCGGGATCAGCACCGGTCCGCCGCTCGCGCCAACTTCGGCGAGCCACCCACTCACAGCCAAGAACGCCGCCGCAATCACCATTGCCCCATTTCGATGCCGCGTCGCCGAGCCGTTTGAGTCTTGCTAACGATGGGTTGATACCCTATCAAAATTTTCTCCGCAGCTTTGCGCTCTCAACCACTACTGAACCTCCAATACTTCACGTTGCCGGTCTGCCGGCACCGCGAGCCACCCGTTTATCGCCGTCCGCGCCGCCGCGCCTTCACAAAGCTAGACACCGTAAAGAACCCAAATACCCCCAGCATTCCCAGAGCGAGCCACTCATGCGTCCGCCCCGCCCCATGCGCCAGTTGTCCC
>CAXTRZ010000042.1:0-11043 GCA_964246715.1 uncultured Acidobacteriaceae bacterium
GTGCGGGAGCTTTGGCGGGTGTTGCGGCCCGGCGGGATGCTGTTAGCGCGGCTGGGATCACGGATTGGAATGGAGTTTGAGCGGGTGCGCGGGAATGTGTACGAGATTGGGGATGGGTCGGAGTGGTTTCTGGTGGATGAGGAGATGCTGATGCGGCTGACCGAGGAGCTGGGTGGGGTGATGGTCGATCCGCTGAAGACGACGGTGGTGCAGGATTACCGGTGTATGACGACCTGGGTGGTGAGGAAGCGGCGGTAGGGCGCAGGAGATGCCGTGTGGCATCTCCTGCGCGGTTGCGAGGATGCGGGTTAGCCGGCGAAGGTGACGGTACAGGTGTCCGAGCCGGCGGTGGTGGAGGTGAGGACCTTGCCGTTGCGGAGGATGTTGAGGGTGTCTCCGGAGGCGGGGTTGGCGGTGACGCTCTTGCCGTTGAGGGTTCCGCAGGCGAGGGCGCTGGTAAAGGTGACGGGGGTAAAGCGGGGCAGGGAGGCGAGTTTGCCGTCTCCGAACTCCGGGGTCTCCATGATCCACTCGCAGGAGCCGCCGCTGAAGCTGGCGCCTGGGGGCGGAGCGAGGGTGATGGAGAAGTGTTCGCCTGTGGTGACGTTTGCGAAGGAGATGGAGCCGGCGGTTTTGCCTACGTACTGGACGGTGCAACTGACCTGCTGGCCGGCGGAGACGGGGAAGTTGGTGATGCGAGTTTCGTAGATATAACCGGGGGAGTTGGCTTGCTTGGGGGCGTACCACTCATACCAGGCGTAGTACGAGGCTGCGCCGGAGCCGCTGACGGTCTGCTCTACGCCGGCCTGGAGGACGTCGTTGGTGTTGTTGTAGCCGTCGAGGCCGATCCAGGAGGAGGAGTCCCACTCGCCATCGACTGCGGCCTCCGGCGGTTTGGAGACGGAGGGAATGTTCCAGACGCCGACGATGCTGGTCCAGGGGCCGCTGGTGCCGCTGTTGGTGCCGGTGCCGGACCAGTTGGACGAGGTGTAGGAGCCATCCGCGTTCTTGTTGCGACCGCGCAGGATGTGGGTGACGCCGGGACGGGTGCTGAACTGAGGAATGATGCGCTTGCGGGGGTCCCACGGATGCGAGAGGAAGACGTTCCAGGCGGCCTGAACCTGAGGCGGATCGCCGGGTGCGGGCTTGCGAAGGAGGATGCCGTTTTGGGTCAGATCGGACTGGCTTGCGGTGGCAAGGTTAAAGGTTGCAGGCGGCGCGGGGACGGAGTAGACGCCGGCGAGGCCGGTGCGGTTGATGGTGTAGGGGATCTTCTTGAGGAACGTGGGTTCATCAAAGTGGAGGGTCGTGGTGGATTGCGGATTCGTCATGACGGCTTCAGACATTGGATTTCCTCTTGCGGAAGAAGAGAGCCCGTGTCCTGCCCGAGATCTCTGCTTCGCGATGAATGGGGGTTGATCGCGGCGCAGGACGCGCCGGGGCAGAGGCCTGGCTCTCCGGTGAGAGGCGGCAGGATGCCTGTGGATGTTGTTTTGGGAACGACAGGGACCGATGGGGGCCGGGATTAGAACGGGCGCAGCAGAGGTTCAGGGAGGAGTTGGGTCGGGCTCGCATTCTGCGATGCGAGGCGTAGCCCAGAGTGGGTCTTCTGCAGGGGATGGCCTCAGTTGCTTGTTGCGGGCTGGATCACTCGCAGCCGCGGCAACGTGTCTCCCTACGTGGGATTGACGTGCGAGGGTGGCGGAGCGGATGGGGACAGGCGGGAAAATTTTCAGCTTAAATGCGCGTGCCGCGGACGGGGAGGTCCGCAGCACGTTGGATTTGGGGAGATTGGTTTAGGAGGCGTTGGCGAGGGCTTCACCCAGCTCTTTGATGTGGGCGGAGGTGGCGCTCTCCTCGTTTCCGGCGACGGCGACGGTGTCCTTGCCGAGCTTCTGGACGAGAGTCTTGATGGCTTCGCCATCAAGCTGTTTAGCCTGCAGCAGCTTCTTGAGCTTGCCGAGATCCTGGACGACCTTCTTGACGCCGTCGTGATCGTGCTTGGAGAGATAGTCTTCCCAGCCTTCGATGTTGGTGGTGGCTTTTTCAATGGTGAAGGACTGGGCACCCTGCTTGATGGCATTGAGGGTGGTGGTAAAGCGAGTGGTCGGCATGCTGATGGCTCCAGATTGATGGTTCGATTGCGTTCATGGATCGAGGACGCGCGAATGGCCCGTCTTCCGTACAGCCGTGGGATGCGGGGAGCGGCAGGCTCAGGCAGAAGGCTGGAGGCGCGGTTTGACAAGGCAAAAGAATGAGGGCGGGATTTACATGGGTTTATTTCAAGGGGGAAATCTGAAAGACTGGAGGCATGACGACTTTAGCGGCGACGAAGGTGCTTTCAGACAGGATTGGGCGGATTGAGGTCTCGGCGACGATGGCGATTACGGCCGAGGCGCTGCGGCTGAAGGCGACGGGGATGGACCTGGCTGACTTTGGCGCGGGCGAGCCGCACTTTGAGACGCCGCGGCACATCAAGGACGCGGCGATCGAGGCGATCAACAAGGGCTTTACGCGGTATACCGCGGTGGCGGGCGTGCCGGAGGTGCGGAAGGCGATTGTGGCCAGGCATAAGGCGGACTTCGGCACCGACTATGCGGTGGACGAGTGCGTGTTTACGACGGGCGGCAAGCTGGCGCTGTTCAACGCGCTGCAGGTGATGGTGGACCATGGCGACGAGGTGATCTTGCCAGTGCCGTACTGGGTGAGCTTTAAGGACATTATCCAGTATGCGGGGGGCGTGCCGGTGCTGGTGGAGACCAAGGAGAGCGAGAACTTTCGCGTGACCGCAGGCATGATTGAGGCGGCGATGACGCCGAAGACAAAGTGCATCATCCTGAATACGCCGAGCAATCCCTCCGGCGCGGTGGTTTCAAGCGCGGACCTGGAGGGCATCGTGCGGTTGGCGCATGAGCGCGGGATCTTTGTGCTGCTGGATGAGTGCTATGTGTACTTGAGCTTTGACGGCGAGCTGGTGAGCGGGGCGTCGTTTACCGAATGCAAGGAGCATGTGGTGGTGCTGGGGTCGCTGTCGAAGACGTATGCGATGACGGGCTGGCGCGCTGGGTTTGCGCTGGGGCCGAAGCAGATTATCGCGGCGATGAGCAAGCTGCAGTCGCAGAGTACGAGCAATGCGGCAAGCATGGTGCAGAAGGCGTCGATCGCGGCGCTGACCGGCGATCAGGTCTGCGTGAGCGAGATGAGGGCGGAGTACATTACGCTGCGCGACCGGATTTTGCGGGGGTTCGAGTCAATTCCGGGGCTGACGTGCACGGTACCGCAGGGCGCGTTCTATGTGTATCCGAATGTATCGGGATTCTTTGGGAAGAGCGGGATCAGGAGCGCGGCGGATGTGGCGGCGCGGCTGCTGAGCGAGGCGCATGTGGTGGCGGTTCCGGGCGAGGCGTTCGGCACGGAGGAGCATATCCGGTTGAGCTATGCGGTCTCCGCGAAGGTGGTGGACGAGGGCGTGGAGCGGATGCGGGAGTGGTTCGCGGGGCTGAGCTAAAGCGGCAGGTTACGAAGGATTCGATTGGCCTGCGCCTTTTGTGTGGTCGCGGCTGGTGTTTTGCGCGGTTGAAGGGCCATGATTCCCGGTACGATGGTGGATATGGAACAAGTGGACGAGGTGCGTTTTGCGCCGGTGATTCTGGCCGGCGGCAGTGGAACGAGGTTTTGGCCCCGAAGCCGCAGGGCGCGGGCCAAGCAGGTCTTGTCGCTGGACGGCGAGGCGACGATGATTCAGCAGACCCTGGAGCGGCTGCATCCGGTGGCGGCTGTAAGCGATGTCTGGGTGATCACGAACAGGTGGCTGGACGCGGTGATTGCGGAGCAACTGCCGGGGATTCCGGCGGAGCATATTGTGAGCGAACCGATGGCGCGCAACACGGCTGCCGCGTGCGCGCTGCCGGCGTTTCTGCTGGAGCGGAGGGGCGAGACGGAGACGGTGATCGGGATCTTTCCGTCCGACCACGTGGTGGAGCATCTGGAGCGGTTTGCCGAGGTGATACGCGCGGGCGTGAAGCTGGCGGCGAAGGGCGAGAACATCGTGGTGCTGGGGGTGCAGCCGACGCGGATTGAGACCGGCTACGGCTATGTGGAGCAGGGCGAGCGGGTGTCGCTGGACGGCAATGTGGCCGAGGAGACGGTGAGCGTGTTCCGGGTGCGGCGGTTCCGCGAGAAGCCGGATTACACGACCGCCGAGAAGTTTCTAGCGGCGGGGAACTTTACCTGGAACGCGGGGATGTTTCTGTGGACGGTGAAGACGCTGGCGGCGGCGATTCGCGAGCACGCGCCGGAGATGGCGCCAATTTTGGAGAGGATTGCGGCGGCGTATGGCACGGACCAGTTTGCCGCGGTCTTCGCGGAGGAGTATCCGAAGTGCGAGAACATCTCAATCGACTATGCGGTGTTGGAGCCGAGATCGCATAAGGGCGAGAAGCGATCGAACCTCTACTGCCTGCCGGCGGACTTTGGCTGGAACGATCTGGGCTCATGGGCGTCGCTGCATGAGCACCTGGGGGAGAGGCACGAGGACAATGTAATGGACGGGCCGACCGACGGGCTGGTGGCGATTCAGAGCGAGGGCAACTACGTGTATGCACCGGGCAAGCTGGTTGCGCTGCTGGGCGTGGACGGACTGGTGGTGGTTGAGACGGAGGATGCGCTGCTGATTACGACGCGGGAGCGGAGCCAGGATGTGAGCAAGGTGGTGCGGCAGGTGCATGAGGGATTGGGCCGCGAGGATCTGATCTAAGAACAGTTGTCAGTTGTCAGTTGTCAGGGGACGGAGATAGGGATGGGCGCGGTTAAGTTTGGGACGGATGGATGGCGCGGGATCATCGCGGATGATTTTACGTATGAGAATGTGCGCGTGGCGGCACGGGCGGTGGCGCACTACGTGATGAAACAGGAGGACGCGGCGAAGGGCGTCTGCATTGGGTGGGACACGCGGTTCGCGTCGCAGGCGTTTGCGCGGGTTGTGGCCGAGGTGCTGAGCGGCGCCGGCATTCCGGTGGCGCTGGCGAAGGGAGTCACGCCGACGCCGGCCTTGAGCTATGCGGTGCGGGAGCGCGGGGCGGCCGGCGGCGTGATGATCACGTCCAGCCATAATCCGGCGCAATGGAATGGGGTGAAGTATAAGGCGAGTTATGGCGGCAGCGGCAAGCCTTCCATTATTGGAGCGATCGAGGGGTATCTCGATAAGCCGCTGGCCGAGGCTGCGAGCGCGGGCGTGATCGAGGAAGTGGACTTCAATCCGCCCTATATCGCGGCGATTGCAAAGTTTGTCGATCTGCCGGCGATCAAGGCTTCGGGGTACCGGTTCCTAATTGACTGCATGTATGGCGCGGGGCGTGGCGTTCTTGCGGGAGTTCTTGGGCCGGCGGGGATTCCGTTTGTGGAGATGCGCGCGGAGATCAACCCGGCTTTTCCGGGGATCAATCCGGAGCCGATTCTGCCGCATATCGAGGAGACGCAGCGGCGGGTGGTCACGGAGAAGTGCGATGCGGGGCTGGTCACGGATGGCGATGCGGACCGCATTGGGGCGGTGGATGAGCATGGCAACGTGGTGGATGCGCATAAGATCTTTGCGATTCTGCTGCAGTGGCTGCTGGAGCGCAAGGGCTGGCCGGGGGATGTGACGCGGGCGTTCAATACGACGAAGATGCTGGACCGCATCGCGGCGAAGCATGGACGGCGGCTGCATGAGCATGGGATCGGGTTCAAGTATGTGTGCGACCTGATGCTGACGGAGAACATTCTGATCGGCGGCGAGGAGTCCGGCGGCGTGGGCATCAGCAAGCATCTGCCGGAGCGCGATGGGCTGCTGAACAGCCTGCTGCTGGCGCAGGTGATGGCGGATGAGAAGAAGACGCTGGGCGAGCTGGTGGCGGCGCTGCAGGCGGAGTACGGGGAGCACCAGTACGGCCGCGTGGACATGCACATCGACGAATCGTTGAAGCAGGGCGCGATTCGGCGAGCGAGCGCTGTGAAGGCCGGGAATTTGTTCGCGGGCATGAACGTATTGCGGGTTGAGACGCTGGATGGCATCAAGTTCTTTCTTGAAAATAAAGCCTGCGCGGATAAGAAGAATGCCGCGGAGACCTGGCTGCTGCTGCGCGCCTCCGGCACGGAACCGCTGCTGCGCGTGTACTGCGAGAGCTGCTCCGTGGACGGCGTGAACGGCGTGCTGCAGGCGGCACAGGAGTTCGTGCTGCAGGGTCGTAAGGGTTGAGCGAGCAGGTTTTGGTGGAGACGAAGGGGCTGCTCTTCGACGTGGATGGCGTGCTGATCAGCTCAATTGCCGGCGTGGTGCGCTGCTGGCGCAGGTGGGCGCAAGAGCATGACGTCCCGGGAGCGGAGCGTTTCAACGTGCCGCATGGGGTGCGCGCGGAGGAGATCGTCCGCACGCTGAAGCCGGAGTTTACCGAGGCCGAGGTGAAGACTGGGCTGCGGCTGATCGAGGACATGGAGCTTGCGGACATGGTCGATCTGCAGGTGCTTCCCGGCGTGCGGGAGCTGCTGGCGGCGCTCCCAGCGGAGCGTTGGACGATTGTGACCTCCGCCACGCGGCGGCTGTTGCTGGGAAGGCTGCAGGCGGCCGAGCTTCCCGCGCCGAAGGAGTTGATTGCGGCGGACGATGTAGAGCGAGGCAAGCCGGACCCGGAGCCGTATCGCAAGGGCGCGGCGCTGCTTGGATTTGCGTCCGCGGAGTGCCTGGTCGTGGAGGATGCGCCGTCCGGTGTGGGCGCGGGTGTGGCGGCGGGTAGCAGGGTGCTGGGCGTGCTGGGAACGCATGGAGCGGAAGAGCTTTACCGGGCGGGGGCGACGTGGGTGGTGGCTTCGCTGCAGGGGGTGAAGGTTACGATGATGGAAGACGGGCTTAGGGTGAAGTTTGAGGCCGTCTAACGGCGTGCGCTGAGGATCTGTTCGGCGCGGAGGAGGTCTTCTTCAGTGTCGACGCCGATGGTGTCGTATTCGGTGGGCTCGACGTGGATGGGGATGCCATTTTCAAGGAAGCGAAGTTGCTCCAGGCGCTCGGTGATCTCAAGCGGGCTGGGGGGAAGCGCGTGGAAGCGGCGGAGCGCGCCGGCGCGATAGGCGTAGAGGCCGAGGTGCTTCCAGACGGGCGTGCCCTGAAGGTCGCGGTCATATGGGATGGTGGCGCGGGAGAAGTAGAGCGCGCGGCCATCCGGTGTTGTGACCACCTTGACGGCATTGGGGTTGACGAGGTTCTCCGGCGTGCAGAGGACCTTGAGCGTGGTGACGTCAACGTGTTCCTGGACGTTCTTCGGGGCGAAGGGGCGCAGGAGCGCGGTGAGGTGTTCGGGTTGCAGCAGAGGCTCATCGCCTTGGATGTTGACGTAGATCTCCGCGGGACGGGATTGGGCGACGGCATGGACGCGGTCGGAGCCGCTCTGGAGGTCAGAAGAGGTCAGCATTACGGGCCACCCATTGCGCTTGCACAGAGACGCGACCTCGCCGGAGTCCGTGGCGATGAGGACCTGATCAAGCTGCGGGCAGGCGCGGGCCGCGTCGTAGACCCACGCGAGCATGGGACGGCCGGCGATCTCGCGAAGGACCTTACGAGGCAGGCGCGTGGAGGCGAGGCGGGCGGGGATGACGCCGAGAGTGCGGAGGGACATGGCAGGCAGGTTCAAGGATGCGCGTAGTTTGACCGCGCTTCGCGGTACTCGTATCATCATAACTGGCGGCGCCGGCGCGACTCTTGTTGCGATCCGGGTGGAGGGCGCGGCCATCTTCCAGGACACCACCTTGGCGGTGTAGCTCAGATGGTTAGAGCGACGGACTCATAACCCGTAGGTCGACAGTTCGATTCTGTCCACCGCCACCAGACTCAAGTCGGTTGCAATGTATCGCTTTTCGAGAGAAAGCCTATGGCTTGAGGAGTTATTACTTGAGTCGCAGAATGCGAATCTGTGTGGGCGTGAGCGGTCGTATGCGGCATTTGATGTGAGCAGTGGCTACAGACAGGTTACAAAATTGGATGTACCGATGAGCATCTCACGTGTGTGATGACGAGCGAATCGGTGGATTGTTGTAAGTTGCAAAAGGCACTTCAGTCCTTTCGGGTAAGCTATCTACCTATGACAATGTTCCTTCTCGTCGCTCCCATCCGAAGGATCATTAACAGCCTTACCCTTTGAGAGTCGCTTCATGCTGATGGCATGGCCTCTGCGATCCTGTGCTTGAACTTGGCTCCTCCGACATCTTCGACTGCCTCGCGATACCGGAGTGCCCCTTCAAGGGTGATGAGCTGCCCCTTCTGGAGAGTCTTGGCAAACTTCAAGAGATTCCTCCAAGCAAGACCCGTCGCCATTCGGTGCGGTTCTCGTAGACGCCTTTGCCGTTCTTCCAACTCTCCCGGATGGCGATGTTGAGGATGACCGCTATGCTTTCGGCTGCTCGGCGTGCGAAGAGCATTGCGATGACGAAGAGTGACAATAAGGGCCGGAGCAAGCGAGGCAGCAGGTCGAAACGGCAAAGATCGCCTAGGGCGAGCGCGACCGAGTGTGGTGGACTGACGATGCCCCGGATGTAAAACGGCACAGGGCCAGAGACGCTCCAACGCGGCTTGGTTCGCTGCGTTAGGTTGAACTGGATCATGAAACCTTGGCTTGATTGCAGCACGACTTTCTAAGAGTCAAGAGCGTTAGATTCCCACTGTTGTCGGCGACGCATTATGCTTCATCGCAATCTCATATTTATGAGCGACTGTCATTCTCACCTTCTCTTTGACTAGATCGAACGCCCTCTCTTTTATATGACAGACTAATCTCCTCGCCTTCATTCGCGAGCGAGGTTTAGACCGTTATCATCCAGCAGACAAATCCACGAATAAATCAGGCGGCGCTGCTTGCAGAGGAGCCCACGCGAACACCTCTTGCCGCGTTCTGGCAAGAAGCGCTCCGGTGCCTGCGGCTTGGTTCACCACTTGCTTTGGGAGAGCTCGGCTGGATGTCTACTTACATCGTTGATGCGCTGATGATCGGCCGGCTGCCGCACTCTGCTCTAGCCATCGGCGCATCCGGCTTAGGAAACACTGTTTATTACGGTATCGTTTTCTTTGCCATTTATCTGCTTAACGGTCTCGAAACCATAGTGTCGCAGGCCGCGGGCCAAGGCAATCGCGACGAATGCGTGCGCATTACGGCACAATCCATGTGGATCGTGCTCTTCGGCACGCCGGCAGTGATGCTGCTGACCACGGCTGCGGTGCACGCTTTACCGGTTTTTGGCGTCAGCCGCGAGCTAACCGATGAAACGATCCGCTACTCGCGCGTGCTGGTTTGGTCGACGCTTCCACTGATGCTGTACATGGCGCTGCGACGGCTGCTGCAATCGATCAATCGCGTCGCATTCATTTCAGTGTCGCTGATCACAGCGGGCGCGGTGAACTGGCTCGGAGACTGGCTGCTTGTCTTAGGCCACTGGCATTTTCCGTCGTTGGGTCTGGTGGGTTCCGGGCTTGGAACCATCCTGGTACGCTGCTGGATGCTACTGGTTCTTGTTCTGGGTACCGTCATCGCGCTTAGGCAGATCGATGTTCGACCCACTCTCGCGATGCTGCGGCCCGATACTGCGCGGCTGAAGGCGCTGCTCCAAATCGGCTGGCCTTCGGGGTTGGAGTTCTCGCTCGAGCTCGGCATATCGACTTTCACAACCATCCTGTGCGCACGGCTCAGCACGCTCGCGGTCGCCTCTCAACAGGTTGCACTCGACCTTAACGCATTCGCCTATATGGTGCCTCTTGGCATGTCATACGCAGCGTTGATTCGCTCCGGTCAGGCTGCCGGCCGTGGAGAGCTCAAGGCCGTCAAGCGTGCCGCGAAGGCGACTTCGTTCGTCACGCTCAGCTTCACCGCGTGTACCAGCGCAGCGTTCTGCTTGTTTCCCCACCGGCTTGCATCGCTGTATACCAACGACCCTCGCGTCGTGGCTCTGGCGGCTCCGCTGTTTTACATTTCCGCGTTGCTCGTCCCTGCGGACGCTCTCTTTGTCATTCATGCCTCCTCATTCACGGGTCTTGGCGACACGCGTACCCCGATGTGGGTGTCAATCGTTTGTAATTGGATTATCGGAATGCCAGTAGCGTACTGGCTTGCGTTTCCGCTCGGCCATGGCATGCTGGGTCTTTGGACAGGCCGCGCAATCGCCTCTGTCTCCTCGGGCCTTGTTCTCACCTTACTTTGGCAACGCCGCATGCGTGTCCAGTCAAGACGCGACGCACCGTCTCTTGCCTTGCCGTTGCTTATGCCCTTGCGCACCCGCTGATTGTCTTTCGGACCGCGACCGTAAATCTCCCTCAACGTCTTTTCGATCTAGGAACTCAATCATGACTCGTATTTCCCTTATCCTTCTCCTCTTCACCTTCTCCGTGCCTCTGCTTGCACAATCGACACTCGGCAGCATCTCTGGCACTGTAATGGACACCACTGGCGCCGTTATTCCCGAGGCGACCGTGCATCTTCACCGGGAGGAAAGCGGCACGGACACTTCCGTGCGAGCCAATAGCGCCGGCAGTTACTCCGCGCAAAGCCTGCAGCCCGGGCACTATGATGTGCGCGTTGAGGCGAAGGGACTTGCATCGACAATCGAGGACGGCGTCGCCTTGGATACACGCCAGCAACTGCGCTTGGATGTGACACTGACGATTGGAGCCACGACGCAGGAGGTGAGCGTCAACGCGGATACGGCCGGCACCATCAACTCTGAAACTGCGCAGGTATCCGCCGTGCTGACCCCGGAAGCCGTGCTTAACCTTCCCGCCAACTACCGTGGCAATGGTTCAACGTCGCCGCTCAGCGTGGTGCAGGCGCTGCCAGGGGTGCAGCCCGATAGCGGTAACTCGCCGCCGACACCGTCGACGCATCCGCAACCGTCCGTCCGGTATTCCATCCAAGGCGGTTTGCCTTCGCAAACCGAGACGACTGTTGATGGCATCTCCGCGCAGAATCAGACCAACAACAACGTCCAAGCCGATGCGTTTCCTTCAGCGGAATCGATTGCAGAGATTCGCGT
>CAXTRZ010000042.1:11053-13610 GCA_964246715.1 uncultured Acidobacteriaceae bacterium
CCCGGTGAAATTACCACCATTACCAAAAGTGGCACCAACAAGGTACACGGCTCGGCCTTCTTGTATATCCAAAACGATGCGTTGAATGCGACCCCGTTTGGTGTCATCAAGCCGCAGGTCAATGCCAAGGATTTTGGCGCCAGCATCGGTGCGCCGGTAGTGCTTGGCCACCTGTATGACGGGCACGACAGGACCTTTATCTTTGGCGCATACGAAGGTTTGCGCTTTCCGCAAACGGTCCCGCTGCTCGGCCCATCCGGCAGTGGCGTCATTGTTCCTACACCGCTGATGAGAACGGGTGACTTCTCGCAGGAGAACGCGGGCACTACGTTGCAGAATCCGCTGACAGGCGGGAACTTCAGCGCAACAAACAATCGTGTGCCCATCAATCCTGTTTCCGCTCAATTTCTGCAGTTCTGGCCGCTGCCTAACATCAACGCCAATCTTTCGACGGCGGCGGCGGCGGCGACTCCTTGTCATTGCAACTACCAAGCCAATCGTGAAAACAATATCAACTCCGACCAGTTCGACCTGCGCGTGGATCACACTATTAACTCGAAGGCATCAGCTTTCGTGCGTTACTCCTGGAAGGATAACAACCAGACGCAGTATGCCGATCTCACCCTGCCCAACAGCAATGCCTACGCGCAGTATCGCGTGCTTTCAAGCAGCCTGAACTACACCCTGACACCACATCTCGTGAACGAGTTCCAGTTCGGCTTCACGCTGGAGCAGGATGGCAACAGCAATCCTTTTGATGGTCCTGGATTCACTCAGAGCACGGGTCTGCAGGTTGGCGTCAAACCGTTTTTCAATGGCCTGCCACATGTCATGTTCAACGATGGACTCGCCAACATATATCCCATCGGCGAGCGGCTGGGCTTCGACGAGCGTTCGCGGGTGTTCCAGTACATCGACACGCTAACCTACACTCGTGGCAACCACGTGCTGCGTGCTGGATTTGACCTACGTCATCTTCTCGCACATACCGAGGCCGGTGGAGACACCGCATCCATCAACTATGGCAATTTCTCGTTTGATCAGACCTATAGCGCCACCGGCAATCAGTTCGCCGACTTTCTGCTCGGTGTGCCTTACCAAAATCAGAGCAACAACATTCGTTCCGATAACGATGCGAGTGCCAACAGCTACGCTTTCTTTGCTCAGGACATGTGGAAGGTGACACCGAAGCTTAATTTCAGTTATGGGCTGCGCGATGAATACCATCCAGCCCTGGCTTCTACCAATGGGCTTGATGGCAACTTCAGCCCGCTAGGCCGGACCGGGCAGCTCATCTATCCTGCCGGGTATGCGAGCTTGCTCGATACGCAAGAGTTGGCTAACCTAAACGCCTGCCCAACCAGCGGTATTAACAACCCCTACGCGACAGGCATGCCCGTCAGCGGCATCGGCTGCACGCCTGTCGTCAGCAACACACAAGCTGGACTACCGACCGGGTTACGGTCCGCTCCGAAGACTCGCTTCGAGCCGCGTCTCGGCTTTGCATACCGCCCGTTTGACGACGATAAAACCGTCCTCCGCGGTGGTGCTGGCTACTTCAACATCACCACCAGCGGCGCACTTTATTACGCGCTGGAACAGACGCTGCAGCAGAACTTCCAGACGTTCACCAACCTTTATTCCACTGGGGCAAACACAGCGCAAAGCTCCTCGCTTGTGACGCCCACCTTTGTCTTCCCCAACACTTCGGCCAGTGGCCAGTTCGCACCCGCGATCGGCAGCGTGTACTTCTATGCGGCGGTTGACCCACCCTGGCAAGACCCCTACTCATTGCAACAGCATCTTTCGATCGACCATGACTTCGGCCACAACTTACGCGGCCGCATCTCCTACATCCGCATGCACACCTGGCACCAGGTGTGGCAGCCACAGTTCAACCAGCTTGCGCGCTCCACCACACGTCAGGCAGCGCAGGCCGCGGCTACCGAATACCCTTTCCCGAACTTTTACCAGATCACGCGGCGTGCGCCGGGCGCATCAGCCGACTACCAGTCTCTACAAATCGAGTTCACCCGGCGTCTATCGCATGGTCTTGCGCTAGACAGCGTATACACCTTGGCTAAAAATCTCTCGGACAACCAAGGTACCAACGGCAACTATTCGTCAGCGGCAGGCTTCGTCGACGAGCAGGGGGGATACAACCCGACCGACAGCACCAATGCTGGAGTCGACTATGGCAACGTAGCTGGGACGCGCCATCAACGCTGGCTGACGACGGTTATCTACGAACTGCCGTACGGCCGCGGCAAGCAATTCGGCGCGAACAGTAGCCGCTTGACCAACGCGCTTTTGGGCGGCTGGCAGCTGAGTAACATCTTCCTGGTGCAAAGCGGGCCATGGCTTACAGCCTTCTTCCCCGCCGGAGACATTGATCCGTCCGGCACAGGCTCCGGTACTTACGTTGGTGGCGCCAACCAGCGGCCCGACCTGATCGGTAATCCCAATGCAGGGGCACATCGGCGCGGAGGATGGTTTAATGCAGACGCCTTTGCCTGCCCTGGCGGCACGTCGGCAGCGTCAGTTACCGGGTGCAGCG
>CAXTRZ010000043.1:0-13587 GCA_964246715.1 uncultured Acidobacteriaceae bacterium
TCGGAAGCGCCAAAGCCGCGCAGGTCCGGCGCGAGAACGGTGTAGTGTTCCGCCAGGGCCGGCATCACCTTGCGCCAGGCGTTCGAAGTCTCGGGAAAGCCATGCAGGAGGACGACCGGCTCACCCGAACCGGCCATGCGGTAGTAGATACGAACGCCGTTCACTTCGACCCTGCCGAAGGTCATTGCAGGGCTCTCTTGCTGAGTAGTATGCATCGGTATTCCTCGCTTACCAGTGGGTTATAGGTTCTTACACCTTGGGGTATGCGGAAAATCAATCTGGAGCCCTGGGAGCTTTACGGAGCGAAGCCTCCCGCCTTCAGCGGGGCCAATCGTTGGCTCGCCTGCGCGAGCCACTCTCGGATGAGGCTGTCACATCTTTAATCAACCGCGATAACCGCACCGCATGTTCAAAGTCTGGAACCGTCCATTGGCCCGTCAGGATGTCGTCTCGCAGGGCGGCGTACATACCGGTGACATTGGCAGCTTCGGCCGGCATCGCACCAGCTTCCATTTCATCAAGTGGCTGGAGTTCGCCTCGCAGGCTCACCGTGAGTTTGCCTGACTGGAAGCCTCGCGCTGCACCTCCGTCGATGCGGATCCCGCCTCTTTCGCCGTCAATCTCCATGCGGAACGCGATGGAGTCAGGCGGTTGGCCACCGGCTACTTCCACCGTCAACGCAGTACCGGTACCGAAGCGAATCTGCGCAAGTACGTGGTCGGGTGTCGTTCTCGACTGTTCTGTCTCCGAGTCGCCGACCGTAACCAGCGGGTACTGCGTCGTCGTCAAGCCGGTCAGGTCGACAAAAGGTCCTAGAACAGCAGTTGCAAAATCCAGCGTGTGGGCACCCTGAATCGTCAGCAGCGTGACACCACTCCTTGCCTCTTCGGCAAAGCTCATTTCGGGCTCTACGTTCGGACCAAATGCCGCGGTGCTTGAGAACACACGAGCTGCAAGCGGGCGGCCGATCGCTCCTGAAGAGAGCAACGTGCGGGCCCGCAGCATCGCTTGGTTTAGCCGAGCCTGCAGGCCGATCATCACGTGTACTCCAGCAGCTCTGGCCGCCGCCGCCAGCTCCTGCGTTTCAGCGAGATCACGGCCCAGCGGCCACTCGCAGTAGATGTGCTTGCCTGCATCCAGGGCTGCCATTACCAAGTCCCGGTGATCCGGAACCTTGACGGCAATCGTCACGATGTCGACGGCTGGATCCTTTACAAGCTTTTTGCCTTCCGCAAAACCGCTCCCGGCTCCGAAAGCTCTCGCGGCCTCGTCTGCCTTTGCCTGGCTGCCGGCAGCGACGGCCACCAGCTCCAAACCCGCGAGTCCCTGGACCGCGGGAACATGAGAGACTCTTGCCCATCCGCGGCCCGCACTCGCACCTATGATGCCCACGCCTAACTTGTTTGCCATAAAACGATCGCTCACCTTTGCGTTTGAAATCCTTATCTGGCGTTCAGTGCCCCCGACGGTCGAGAGGTCACTCCGTGAATGACTTCTCTACCAAATTAGCCGCGAGCCAGCGTATGTGTCTAATATGGAATGCAGCAAGCCGGAATGGTTTCATCCTGCCTAAGTGAATGGCTTGAATCGTCTCAACGGTGCGTTTCACGCTATATCGTTTGGGCCAAACACTTCGATTCAGACGATGCCGCTTGCAGACTGCTCGGCGTAATGTTTCAATCAGATCGTTGAAGCGACTACTTTCCATCCTTTTGTTGGCTGTTCTAGGGTTGCCTCTGGCCACCCCGCTCTTTGCCGCGGCATTCCCCAGCGACTCGAGCCTGCCAGCGTGCTGCCGTAGGACTGGAAAGCACCATTGCATGGGCTTGATGCAGATAGGTTCCGAGCCTACCTCGAAGCGCGCGTTCAGCTCTCCCAAAGAACATTGCCCCTATGCGCCAAGGCTCTCAGCGACGGTGCACCATCAAGACTTTGTATCGCCTACTCTGACGGCGACTCTCAATGAACTGCGAACACAGGATGCTGTCATCGCGCAGACGGAATCCAAGCTCCGCATCTCCCGCAGCCGATCTCGGCAAAACCGCGGTCCTCCCCCCAGCCTCCTGAGCTAAGCGGCCACCAGATGCCTGTCGCATGTCGGTTGGCGTTTCTGTGCGGTCGTTGTCACATATCGTCGGAGACCCGATCAGCCAGCAGTTGATAGCTTCCGAGCCTTCCGTCGGGTTCTGGCTTGCTCAAACAGCGACACGAAGTCGCTTGAGCTAACTCGAACATTTCTACAAGCCATGAAGTGGCGCAGCAACGCAGTTTGCGGTAAGACGTACCGCGAAATTATTCATGTTGGAACGATTGCTAAAGATCGTCAAGAGAGAGCGTGCGCGATGCAGCGCGATGTTGCTGCTCGTCTGTATGTTCCTGCCCTTTGCGCAAGCGGCTCTCTCTTCAGCGCAGGACATCGAGGCATCGCTTCCAGTCTGTTGTAGGTCCTATGGCAAACACAAGTGCCTCATGCGGACCGTGCGGGACCGCTCTGGTCAGCAGGCTTTGCCAGCCTTCCGCAATGATCTGAAGCTGAGCGAGAAGTGCCCAGGCGTTCCCGCAAGCAGTGTCCCCTTCTTTCATTCTGCGTCAGAGCCGGTAACTTCCCGAGTTCGGTGCCACCTTTTGGCCGAAGCGGAACTCTCAGTTCTCCCTCAAACGATGAGATTCCGAGGAAGTTCGTACAGTTCCAACCAAAAGCGTGGACCGCCTTCCATCTTCGCCAGTTCTTAGTCCTCAATAAATGGACCGCAGCTCATCAGCTGCCGAACGACGGAGAAGACATGTCTCAGAGATTAAGATTCTGCACGATTGCAGCGCTTTCCATGGCCGTGACCAGCGGCTCACACCTCATCTCACAGGAAACACTGACCAGCGCTTCCATTACGGGTCGTGTCCTTGACACGACGGGAGCCGCGCTTTCAGGTTCTGAAGTTTTAATCGTCTCCATCACCACGAACCAGAAGTACGCCATCAATGCTGATCAACAGGGACGATTCCGCATCCCGTTTCTGCCGGTTGGCGACTACACGATCACGGCGCGAGCAAACGGCTTCAACCCCGCCACACGCCGTCTTCAGTTGACCGTCGGCGCAGCGTTTGATCTGACCATGCAGCTCGGCGTGGGTTCGCAACAGACCACTGTCTCGGTCTCAGCGGAAGCTCCGGTGCTTGAAGAGAATCGCAGCCAGATATCCGAGACCGTGCTCCAGATCGAGGTGAACAACTTACCCTACAATGGCCGAAACTACCTCGATCTTGCGCTTTTAACGCCGGGCGTATCTCCCACCAATACGGCGAGTGTGCAGACCTTTGCGGAGACATCCCCGGTCGTTGGACAAGGCTACTCTGTGAATAGTCAACGCAATTTCTCGAACAGCTTTGTGGTTGACGGGCTCTCTGCGAACGATGATGCGGCAGGTCTTGCCGGAAACTCCTACAGCATGGACGTCGTGCGCGAGTTTCAGGTCGTCACGTCAGGAGGCCAGGCAGAGTTTGGCCGGGCCATAGGTGGATACTTCAACATCATCACGCGAAGCGGTGCGAATGACCTGCACGGAACTGCTTATGGCTTTCTACGAAATCAGCGACTCAACGCACAGAACGCGCTCTCCCGGAACAAGCTTTCTTTGACCCAAGGACAGTACGGGGCCAGCCTCTCTGGCCCAATCCGGCGAGACAAGACCTTCCTCTTCGGAAACTACGAGGGCCGGCGTTTGAACACAGATGGCATCATCACCATTACGCCTGCAAATGCATCCGCGATCAATACACGTTTAAACGCAGTCGGTTTTACCGGGCCGCGCCTCACGCTGGGCACAGGTCCAACAACGCTTTACCCCACAACAGTCCACACCGATACTGCATTCCTTCGCGGAGATCACCGTTTCAACGATCGCGATCAGCTCAACATTCGCTATAGCTTCTACCGGTTGAACAGCATCAACGCGCGTGGCGTAGGCAGCCTTGCGGATGTGAGCTATGGCACCGCCGTACGCGATGAAAATCACACCGTCGCGATTAGCAACGTCGCAACGCTGTCTCCTCGAACGTTCAATGAAACGCGTGGGCAGTTCACCTATGACAACCTGAACGCACCGCCGAACACCGACACCAGTCCGGCAGTGACGATCAACGGCGTCGCCACCTTCGGCCGGTTCTCTTCGTCTCCGACCGCCCGGCTTAACGATCTCTATGAAGTGGTGGATAACCTTGTTCTTCAAAGAGGCACGCACACACTTAAGTTGGGCGCGGACTTCCTCTACAACGAGGACACCATCACCTTTCCGCAGACCATTCGCGGCTCCTACACCTTTGCCTCGCTGGCCGCTTTCAACAGTGGAATCTACAACACGGGCGGGTTTTCGCAGAGCTTTGGCATCCCGTTCGTACAACAGAACAATCCGAACATCGGTTTCTATGCACAGGATGAATGGAAGGTGGCTCCCGCCTTAACCCTCAACCTCGGCGCCAGATACGATTTGCAGTTCCTTCGGACGATCAAGACGGATAAGAACAACGTTTCGCCTCGCATCGGCTTTGCCTGGTCGCCGTATAGCGCGAAGACAACAGTCGTGCGTGGGAGCTTCGGTCTCTTTTATGACCGAATACCGCTGCGTGCCTTAGCAAATGCGCTTCTCTCTGCGAACAATACGACCGATCCCACTCAGGGCAGGCTCCTGAGCTACACCTATTCGCCCACGACGGCTGGAGCGCCAGTCTTCCCCAATACGGCCTCCACGCCGCCGGCTGGTGCGTTGCTCAACTACTCCACCATGAACCCCAATGTGCAGAATGCATACTCCGAGCAGGCCAGCCTTGGCGTGGAGCAACAACTTTTTAGCAGGGGCTCACTCGGTATCAGCTATCAGCATCTTCGAGGTCTGCATCTTCTCTCGTCATACAACACCAACATCAGTCTGAATGGAACTCGCCCGGACATGACACGAGGCAATATCAAGCCGTATGACTCAAGGTTTGACTCCTACTATGACGGGCTGGCGGTCTCATTTCTGGAGAGACCCGTGTCATGGGGATCCACGCGCGTCTCATATACCTGGTCCAAAGCGATCGACGACGTTGGCGAGTTCTTCTTTAGTTCTCCCATCAACAACTTCGACTTCAGCGTAGACCGGGCTCGCTCAGACGATGACCAGCGTCATCGTGTCGTCTTCGACGCCACCGTTACCTCACCAACAACCCATGCTGATCGTCTTCTGACTCACCTGACACATGGCTGGCGTTTGGGCGGCATCCTGCAGTATTACTCCAAGTCGCCCTTTAACGTGGTGACTGGAGCAAGCACGCTTCAGCAGACCACGGCTCGGCCATGCACGGTTGCCTCGTTCGGAACTATTGCATGCACTGAAGGGATCAAAGGCACTGTCATTGGCCGGAACACGGGTATCGGGTTCGACTTCTTCGGTCTGAACGCACGCCTGAGCCGGACGTTCGGCCTTACAGAACATGTAAAGCTTGAGACTATTGCGGAGGCGTTCAATGTGCTGAACCACCGCAACGAAGCCATCCCTAACGGTACGTTCGGAACAGGGCGCATCGACTTGGCCCCCACAAACATGGCGTTTGGGCAGGCCACGGCTGTCAACGATCCTCGCAGCGTTCAGCTTGCCGCGCGGATCAGCTTTTAGCCGAGCCCAAGTGGGCCACCTGAAAGCCGGTCCACGACGGAGGTGTCATGTTAACCGAGCACCGAGCCCCCAAACCGTCAAAAGAATAGACGAAGGGGAAGGCAGGGAAGAGCATTACGAAGACGCGCCTTATCAGGCGGGGGTGTGGCTAACGTCTCTGCTGCGTTCTTTCAGCTCACGGACGTTGTCGCGGCTAAGTGCCTTCTCATGCAGCAGGAGTTCCGCGGCGCGTACGCGAGGGTTAGCGTGGAACCACGTCTGAATGATGTTGTTGCGAAGCAGGTTGGTAACGGCAAGCAGGGCCATACCCTGATGATGGGCCATCCACGAGCGGACAAGGCGGGGCTCTCTGGCCTGAGATGAGGTGACGGGCGAAGCCCTACTGTGAGTTGCTCCCTGGGTGTAGTCGCCGGCTTCATAGAAGCCGTAACGGCCGGTCCAGCCCATCGACGCCATACGGCGAAGGTTAGTAAGAGCTTGCTTGCGCAACAGCGGTAAGGCGAGGAAGGTACTGTACGGTGAGATGACGGGGCCGTCTTCTGCGGCATATTTGAGCGCGACCTGCGGTACGCCCCATGCCTGGTAGCCGTACCGGCCTTGCGTGTCCGTATCAGCGAAGCCGCTCTCCGAGATGCCCCAGGGGATGCCGCGAACGTGCTTGTACTGGATGTGGACGGCGGCATCCAGTGAGTTGGCGATCAGCGTGTTGGGGAAGCTGCGCATCCACAGCGAGGGCATCATGTACTCGAACATGGTGCCGGTCCAGGAGAGCAGGGAAGCGCGTCCCTTAACAAGGACGTGCGAGCGGTCGAGCCGGAACCAGGCCTGCTGGGGAATGTCGCCCTTAGCCACGGCAAGGAAGGTGGCAATGCGGGCCTCTGAGGCCAGCAGGTCATAGCAGGCGCCATGAACCTGCTGCGAGGCGCCGTCATAGCCAATGGAGAGGAGTTGACGAGCGGGGACGAAGAGGAAGCCGTACTCCATGGCTTCGGCAAACTGCTCGGAGAGGTTGATGATGGTGATGAGATCGCGATGGAGCTGCGCATGGCGCTCGGTTGCTAGCTGGATGCGAGCGAGCAAGGAGCGGGCGAGTTCGACGTGCGGGGGCGCGGTGCTTTCCAGAGCCGCGGAGAGAGACCGCAGATGCTGTTCGGATTGCTCCGGCGAAGGGTTGGTGGATGCAAGTGACGCAAGAGAGCCGTGGGCAAGCGCGTCAAACTCCGGAAGGAGCCATGGAAGAAAGTCGTTGACCAGTTGGATCAGCGCCTGCCGCCGACGAGCGGCCTCTTCGTGGAGCCATGGGTCGGAAGGGTTAGTTGTGTTGGCCGGCGTTGCTGTAAAGAGATCATGGATGCGAGTAGCAAGTGTTTCGCTGGTGCGAGACTCCGCATGGCCGGTAATGAGGTTGAGGCCGGCGAAGCTGTCCAGGCTGAGCAGCGGACGCTTGAGCAGGTCCAGCGCGCCGGTGTGCAGGGTGTAAAAAGAGGCGGCGAGGTTGCCGCTGTCTACGGTGGAGATGGTGAAGGGCGGGACGGCCTTGAGGGTCTCAATGTCATACCAGTTGAAGATGTGGCCACGATGCTTTTCCAAGCGGTCATAGGTGGCAAGCGTGCCGAGGGTGGCTTCAGTGAGTTCAGGCAAGGTCAGGAAGCCGAGCTCGCATGCGGCCTGCCGCGCATTGAGCAGCATGCCAAGGTTGGTGGGGGAGAGCTTGCGTACCTGGAAAAGGTTCTTCTCTTCCACGTTGTCCGGGATGAGCCAGTGATTTTCCGCGCCGCCGAACTCGGAGTAGAAGCGCCAGAGATACAGCGCCTGTTCGGCGAGAAAGCGGCGATCGTCGGCATCAAGCGGACCGGCGGCTTTGCGGGGGGATGAACTGAGCCATCGCGCGGTGAGCGGAGCGATGAGCCAGAGCACAAGGATGGGAAGCGCGGGCAAAAACGCACCGCGATGGAAGATGGCAAGCTGCACGGCGATGAGCAGCGCGAGAACGGGAGAGAGCTTGAGGTAAAGATCAAGTGATGTTTGCGCGTGGCTTGATTCCGACTGGGCAGCCGTCTCCCACTCCAGCAGGCGTTGTCCAGAGACGAGCGAGCGGATGAGCGTCCGGACGATGGCATCGACAGCGAGCATCATCAGATGCGCGAGGAAGGTAAGGTTGATGAGCGCGAAGGCGATCGAGCCTAGGACAGTGGCAAAGGCGTGCCGGAGCGCGGTCAGGCTGAAGGCATACAGAGCCTTTACCAAATCAATCGCGAGTTGCACGAGTGCGGGCAGAAGCAGCAGCACAAGAGTGATAACAGTCCAATAGCGCGGGCCGCCGGGCAGAATGTACCAGCCGAGCAGCAGCACAAGAAAGGTGACCGGTTCCACCAGCGAGCGGCGCAGGTTGTCGAAGATCTTCCACTGCGAGATGAAGGAGATGGGATTGTGGACGAGTCGGCCAGACTCATCCGGAACACGATCAAAGAGCCAGCGCAAAATCTGCCAGTCGCCGCGAATCCAGCGGTGCCTCCGCCGCGCGTGGGCATGGTGTTGCGAAGGATAATCGTCGATGACCTCAACGTCCGTGACCAAGCCGGCGCGGGCGTACGCGCCTTCGATGAGGTCGTGCGAGAGCAGAGCGTTGCGCGGAAAGCGGCGCTCCAACACTTGGTGCAGCACGGATACTTCATAGATGCCCTTGCCGGTGAAGATGCCCTCGCCGAAGAGGTCCTGATAGACGTCCGAGACGGCGCGGGTATAGATATCGAAGCCGGTCTCACCGGAGTAGATGGCGGAGAGCCGCGACCGCGACGCGGAAGAGACGCTGACGCCGACGCGCGGCTGAAGGATGCCGTATCCGGCGGTGACGACCTTGAGGCGTGCGTCCACGATGCCGCGGTTGAGTGGATGAGCGAGCGTACCGATCATACGGGCGGCGGTGCCGCGCGGAAGCTGCGTGTCGGAATCCAGAGTGATGACGTAGCGGACCTGGTCCAGCAGGTGACGCGGGCCATACTTGACGGGGAAGGGATCGTACTCGCGCAGGAGGAACTTATTCAGGTCAAGGAGCTTCCCGCGCTTGCGCTCCCAGCCCATCCATACGCCTTGCCGAGCGTTGAAGACGCGATGACGATGCAGCAGGAAGAACGATCCGCCACGCCCATTAGCATACTTGGCGTTGAGGTTCTCCGTGTACTGCAGGGCCATCTGGATGAGCGCGTTGGACTCATCAGGTGGCGGCTGAACGGCGCTGTCGGGCAAGTCAGTCAGCAGCCCGAAGTGGATGCTTGGATCTTCGTTTGAGAGGTAGCGGGCTTCGAGGTCTTCAAAGAGCTCCTGCACCTGCTCTTCGCTGAGCAGCAGCGTAGGCACGACGACCAGCGCAGAGGCTTCCATTGGGACGCCCTTGCTGTAGTCGAGCTTGGGCAGAGCCTCTGCCTTCAGGATGGAGAGAACGAGGTTGTTGACCAGGTCCACGGCGCCCTGGGTGACTGGGATAAGCGCGAGCAGAAGCGTACCCATGACCGCCCAGAAGTTATGGTGCGGCACCAGCGGCGCGATGATGGGCGTGATGAGCAGAAGCGAGAGCGTAATGATGCTGAAAACATAGACGTAATCGTTATATGTGCGCAGGAAGAGGCGCAGGCGCTCGCTCGCGGGGCTATGATATCCAATGCGGCGCTTGAGTTCCGGCAATCCTTCCGCGAGAAGGTAGAAGCCGATGTGGGCTTTGCGCTGTGCAAGACAAGGGTCTGGGTCGTGGTTTGGATCTTTGTTTTGCGCAGTCTCGCGAGCCATGTGTAAGGCGATTTGCGCGACGTGTGCCTCATCCGAGTCAGCGTGCGCGGCCAATTCTGCGACGCGGAGTTGGTAGGCGTGGCGGGTCTCGTCTTCCATCGCGGCATAGGCGCCGGCAGGGTCCTGGCGGAGGATGGGGTCGAAGGAGATGAGCGACTCCAGCAGCGCACGCCATTCAAACTGATTGAGGCGGCGCATGCTGTGGATGGGCGCGGAGAAGGGGGACTGCTCGATGGGAGGAAGCGGGCTAGCGGTAAAGGCTTCTTGGGCGCGATCCAGAATGTACTCCACTTGCGCATGTTTGAGCGCTTGCGGAAGAAGCAAAATCTCATCAAGCAGAAGCGCATTCTTCGTCTGCACCTGCTCCATGTACAGGGAGAGCGAGCGCGGCGACCAGATGCCCTCAGCGCGGGAAAGATAAGCCTCTGCAAGATTCGTCACGCGCGGCAGCGTGCCACGGGGCAGACGGATGTGCGGCAGCGACTCCATCGCCTTGACGGCGCTTTCGGCGGAGCGGATGGCGGCCTCCAACATGCGGCTGCTCTCGAGCAGCTCCAACTGCGGCGTCAACTCCTTGCCGGTCACGCGATCCTTCGCCTGCTGCAACAGGCTTCTGAGTCTTGCGTTTAGTTCTTTCAGGCGATGGGGCAGGCCTGCCTCATAGTGCGCAGGTGGCATCATCTCCCAGCCCTGCGCCAGGGCTTCGGCGTCCTCGCGCAGCGCTTCATCGGAGACTGGCGGGCTCTCCGGCAAGGCACCGGCGGGAATCTCGGGCTCGGAGGTATTGAACTGGCCTGCTCGAACCTCTTCGTTATGGATGACGTCCAAGGGTGCGTTCCTCTTTCGTTTGCAGGATCAGAGCGCAACAGCGTGCGTGCAGCCTAGCGGTAGCTCGCCGCCTGCATCTCAAACATGTCCGCGTAAACGCCGCCGCGCTTCATTAGGCTGATATGATTTCCCTCTTCAATTAATTGCCCATTCGAGAGGACGACGATGCGGTCCGCCATGCGAACGGTAGAAAAGCGGTGCGAGATCAGCAGCGCCATCTTGCCCTGTGTCAGCTCTGCAAAGCGTTCAAAGACCTCCAACTCGCTGCGTGCGTCCAGCGCCGCCGTAGGCTCATCGAGGATGAGCAGGTCGGCGTCACGCAGATAGGCGCGGGCCAGAGCGATCTTCTGCCACTCGCCGCCGGACAACTCAACGCCGCCTTCAAAGCGGCGGCCGAGGATCTGATCGTAGCCTCCTGATAGCTTCTGAACGACCGTATCGGCGAGACTTTTATGCGCAGCGGAGTCAATGTCAGCCTGATTGTGTGGCTGGTCCACGCGCCCGACGGCGATGTTCTCGCGCGCGGTCATCTCAAACCGCATAAAATCTTGAAAGATGACGCCCATATGACGATGCAGATCTTCGAGCGAGTAATCGCGCAGGTTGACCCCGTCCAGTAGGATGCGTCCCTCCGTGGGGTCGTACAGGCGTGTAATAAGCTTGACGATGGTGGTCTTGCCCTGACCGTTTTCGCCGATGAGCGCGATCCGCTCGCTGGGTGAGAGTGTGAAGGTAAAGTTGCGCAGCACCGTCCGGTCGGTGCCGGGATAGGTGAAGGAGACATCCTGAAACTCGAAGCCCTTCCGGATGGGCTGCGGGAAGGGAAGCCCATCCGGCTTGGCGATCACG
The DNA here is from genome assembly GCA_964246715.1 of uncultured Acidobacteriaceae bacterium. Taxonomy (GTDB): domain Bacteria; phylum Acidobacteriota; class Terriglobia; order Terriglobales; family Acidobacteriaceae; genus Edaphobacter. The sequence goes on from CAXTRZ010000043.1 coordinate 11,109, forward strand.
GTGGGTTCCATCGCGAAAAAGGCAAGCAGATCCGTCAGGAAAAGCGCCTGATCTGCAATGCCGGAGGCGGTGGAGAAGACCTGCTGCAGATTGGAACTCGCCTGCTGGATGGCCGCGGTCAAGAAGGTGAACTGGCCGATGTCGTACTGACCGGCGAGCGTGCGCCAGATGACGTAGACATACGCCCCGTAGTAGCCCAGCGTTCCGATAATGCCGAGCAGTCCGCCAACGACCAGCTTTGAGCGCGAGAGCGCCACGTCTTCAACGTAGATCTGATGAGCGAGGAACTGGAAGCGGTCGGTAAAAAATTTGTTCAGGCCAAAGAGCTTGACCTCCTTGGCGCCCTCGCGGCTGCCCGCAACTTGGCGGAGGTAGTCCATGGTGCGTTTGGCCGTGGTCTGGCGAAAGTTCTTGGCGTAGCCGAGAAAGGCATAGTGGGTCTCACCCAGAAACGACGGGATGACACCGAGCGCCAGCAAGAGCACCAGCCACGGCGAAGCCCAAGCGAGCGCGGCGGAGAAGACGAGCGTGGTGATGACCTGCTGAAAGAGCCGGCCCATCTGTTGAATCATCGCCAGTCGATCCGTGGCCTGCACGCGGGCGCGCTCCAGGCGATCGTAGAAGACCGGGTTCTCGTAAGTCGTCAGGTCCAACCGCGCCGCCTGCTCCATCACACGGACACTGACGTACTGGGTGTAGCGGTTCGCCAGCAACGAGTCGGAATAATCAATGGCGCGGGTAAGCAAGCCGAGCAGAACATTCAGACCGACCTCTGAGCCGACCAACCACCAGAAGCTCTGCGGAAGCGACTGGCCGTGCAGGTGGTTTGCGATGGCGGAGATGATGTACTGCGCCACTTTGGCGACGGCAAAGGGAAGCGTAGCGACGAAGAGACGGAGGATGAGTCCCCAAGTTACCACGGCTGGGCCGGAGTCCCACAAGATACGCAGGACGGGCGGCATGTTGCGGAGCGCGCGCAGACGCTCCCGCCACGGACTATCCTGCTCGGGTTTCGTCTGCGGATCGTTCATCGTACCGCGCGGAGCTCCAATCGGAGATGAGTTTCTTCTCTGTCCGATGTGGAACAGACCTCTTTCGTTTGCCTTAAATACGAATTGAATCCATTCCAACGTTCGACCTCTCGCAACACATGGCCGGTTCCTTACCCTGGCGTCTCTTCCGTATTTGTCGATAAGGACGTTCCCCGTTCGAGAGTACGTGCCGCGAGAATGGCAATTAAAGTTTTCCACCGCGGGATTCATGTGATACGTTCGATTCACACTTCATTCATCACCTGCCCTTTAAGGAAGCTCGCGTGAGCTTTCTGATTGGGAGAATCGGCGGCTCCCAGCGCACGCGGCTTTCTGTCGTACACGCTGGATAAGCTACAACCGTTCGCAGCATCACTGAAGGCGAGAAGTCTCTGCACCGCAGATGGAAGTCGCGTCACCGCAATGCTGAGTTGGTCAACCTCTGCGGCCGTTTCAAATCAAGTAATGCAGTTGCTCCAGTAGCAAGCATTCCGATTCTGTTTTACACAGTTCATCGTTTGAAAAGGCCCGGACTTCCGCACTTTGGAAGCCGCAGGACCCTTGTACGCAGAAATGACGGGCCTCACTCATAAGTCACGCAACTTAGAAGGGGATGGAATGACACGATTCACTTTTGGACGGCCGGTACGGACAATTCTTCTTGCCATGATCCTTGCGCTGCTTCCGCTCAGCGCCGGTCTCGCGCTTGCACAAGCCAACAGCGGCACCATAACGGGAACCGTCGCCGACCCCAGCGGCGCTCTGCTCCCGGGCGCGACGATTACCGTCACCGACCTGGCCACGAAAAACGTGCTGAACACGGTGACGAATAAGACGGGTCAGTATGTGATGGTGGACGTTCCCACCGGCCACTACTCGATTACCGCCACTAAGCCCGGCTTCGCGACCGATCAGATTCCGGAGCAGGAGGTGCTGGTCGGCCAGCAGACCACGGCCAACTTCCGTCTCTCAGTCGGGTCGGAGTCCACCACCATCGAGGTCCAGGCCTCCAACGCCGACCTGCAGACGATGAGTGCCAGTACCGGAACCACGGTCGATCAGGCCCTAGTCGAATCGCTCCCCGCCATCGGCCGCGATGTGGCCACCTTCGTCACCATGCAGCCCGGCGTCTCGCCAGGTGGCCAGGTCGCCGGAACGACTGCGGACCAGGCCACCTTCCAGCTGGATGGAGGAAGCAATTCCAGCGATATGGATGGCACCAACGGCGTCTATACCCAAGGCAATACCAACTCCAGTGTGGGTGGCGCGCTTGGGGGTGTTGCGGGTCCAGCGGGTGTAGTTCCAATGCCTCAGGACTCCATTGAAGAGTTCAAGGTCTCCACCTCCGGCCAGACTGCCGACTTCAACAACTCCTCCGGCTCGCAGTCGCAGATCGTCACCAAGCGTGGTCGCGACAAGGTTCACGGCACGGTGTACGAGTACTACCT
>CAXTRZ010000044.1:0-257 GCA_964246715.1 uncultured Acidobacteriaceae bacterium
CTCCGTAGCCTCGCGGTCTTGGCCGGCGAAGACGGTGACGGCGTGGTCCGGCTTGGTGGTGTGCTGCATCGCCAGGCGGACGCCGGGACGCATCTTGCCGGCGGCACAGCCGCAGATGGAGTTGACGACGAGCATCGTCGTGCCGGGTTGGGCGATGGCCGTGTCCACGTCCGACGCGGTGCGAGCCTCTTTGACGCCGGCGCGGGAGAGCTCCTCGCGCATCGGAATGACCATAATCTCTGGGTACATTGTCGTTC
>CAXTRZ010000044.1:267-13544 GCA_964246715.1 uncultured Acidobacteriaceae bacterium
TACGGATTGGGGAGTTGACGCACCGGAACGGGTTTTGGATGCAAAAAGACGTGCTTCTGGGTATGCGGGGGAGCCCGTCCGAAGCCTGGACTTCAGCGGCTTAGCGCGGCTCGGAGCCGTGGGCTCGGTAGCAGAGCAGCAGGTCCTTGACCGGGATGCCGTCGATCGTCATGGTGTCCGTGTTGCACTCCGCGATGGTGACGCCGGAGAGATCGACGTCCTGGATGGTCATGCCGACGGCAGTGACGTTGTGCAGGCTGACGCCGTTGAAGCAGGCGTTCTCGAAGGTGACGCCGGAGAGGTCGTTGTGAAGGGCTTCAATGCGCTCGGTGGTGTCGGTAATCTGCATGGGTTAGCTCCTGAAGGGAGATGAGGTAGCTGCAAGCAAGGGGAGATAGCTGCGGGCCTGGACGCCTATGCTATCGCATCAATGCCTAACACCGGGAAATACCGATTGACCGATCAAAGACGATTTTGAGACAAACCAGCAACAGGAGAGAGACGATGATGCGGCCACCTTGGAATGGCATCCTCGTGCCTTTTCGGTTGCATCAGGGTTGACCGGTGTTAAGCCTATGGTCTGGAGGCGGCTGTAAACTTTAGAGATGCGAATTTGCTGCTGGTTTGTGGCGTTGGCGATGGTGGCGGGTGGGCTTCAAGCGGCTTCTGGGCAGGCGTTGCAGACGAGCGCGCCGGCGAGCGTGGCAGATCGCGGCAAGGCGCTTTCTGCGCTGTTCCAGTCGATGTGGGAGGACCGGCTCAAGCGCTCGCCGGAGTTTGCTTCCTCGCTGGGGGACAGGCGGTATAACGATCAGCTCTCCGACCTTTCGCCGCGAGCGGAGAACGATGCGCTGGCGCGGGGGCGCGGGTACCTGGCACGGCTGGCGGCGATCGATACGGCGGGGCTGAGCGCGCAGGAGAAGACGTCCGTGGAGCTGGCGGAGCGGCACATCGTGCAGGACGAGGAGGGCGCGCGCTTCAAGGAGTGGGAGATGCCGGTGAACCAGTTCAGCGGGCTGCATACGGACCTGCCGGGCATGGTGGATAACATCCCGTTCGAGACGGTGAAGGACTATGACGATTGGGTGACGCGCCTGGGCAAGATGCCCGCGCAGTTTCGTCAGACGATCGAGAACATGATGGCGGGCATCGACGACGGGCGGGTGCAGCCGGCGTACATTCTGGAGATTGTGCTGACGCAGGTGAAAGCGGCGGCCGCGGGCAAGCCGGAGGAGACGGCGTTCGCGCAGCCGCTGAAGAAATTTCCGGCGAGCATTCCGGCGGCGGAGCGCAAGCGGATCACGGCGGAGACGCTGGAGGCGATCCAGAACCAGGTGCAGCCGGCGTATGCGCGGTTTGCGGAGTTTCTGACGACGCAGGCGATTCCGGCGGGACGCAAGGACCCGGGGGTATGGGCGATCAAGAACGGCGATGCATACTACGCCTTCTGCGTGAAGCGATCGACGACGCTGGAAAAGACGCCGGCGGAGATTCATCAGATTGGACTGGATGAGGTGGCTCGCGATGAGGCGGAGATGCTGGCGCTGGCGAAGAAGATGGGCTATGTGGACATCAGAAGCCTGGGCGAGGCGCTGAAGAAGGACCCAAAGAATCATCCGGCGAGCAAGGAAGCGCTAATCGCCCTGTATGCCAAGTACGAAGCGCAGATGAAGCCGAAGCTGCCGGAGCTGTTTGGGCGGCTGCCCAGGGCGCAGCTTGAGGTGGTGGAGATGCCGGCGTACATCAGCCAGGGCTGGGCGCAGGCATGGTATGCGCAGGGGTCTGGTCCGTCTGGTTCGGGGGAGGGGTCTGGCTCGCGGCCAGGGCGAGTGAATGTGAACACGTATGAGTGGGCCGGGCGGACGCTGGAAGATGTGGAGGCGGTGGCGTATCACGAGGGAATTCCGGGGCATCACCTGCAGATCTCCGTCGCGCAGGAGCTGACCGGACTGCCGGAGTTTCGCAAATACGAGATCTATACGGCCTATACCGAGGGATGGGCGCTATACAGCGAGAGGCTGGGCAAGGAGGCCGGCTTCTACCAGGACCCGGTGAGCGACTACGGGCGGCTGGAGGCGGATATCTGGCGGGCCATCCGGCTGGTCGTCGACACGGGCGTGCATAGCCAGCATTGGACGCGGCAGCAGATGCTCGACTACTTCCATGCGCACTCGACGATGGACGACACGAACATCGTTGCGGAGACCGACCGGTATATCGCGTGGCCGGGGCAAGCACTGGGATACAAGATGGGGCAGTTGAAGATCCTGGAGTTGCGTGCCAAGGCCAAGGCGGCGCTAGGAAATCGCTTTGACCTGAAGGCGTTTCATGATCTGGTGGTCGACAACGGCGCGCTGCCGATGGATGTGCTGGAAGAGCGCGTGACCGCGTGGATTGCAGCGACGAAGAGCTGATCGCCGGCAGCTGCAGTCAGGTTAAGGTAGGCGCTTTTCATAGCAGAGGAAGCGCAGGCCTTGGCGGAAGCGCAGGCCGATCTCGCCGGCGAGGATGTAGCCGAGCTTGGGAAAGAGCCGTTGCGTGGCCTGGTTCTGGGTATTCGTGTCGACACGCAGGATGGAGATGCCGTGGTGGGCGGCCACGATCTCCGCCTGCGTAAGCAGCACCGCAGCGATACCCTGGCCGCGGAGATCCGGGTCCACAGCCAGGCGATGGGTGACGATGGCGGGCTCGTGGATGTCCCAGCCAACCTGCGCGTACTCGGGCTCCTGGTCGGTGGTGATGGCCGCGACGCCGCCGATTCCGGCTGGTCCTTCCATCACCCACAGGAAGCCGAGCGCAACATCGCGGGCGAAGACCTCCGCATTAGGGTAGGCGTCGTCCCACTGCAGGTTGCCGGCGGCTCGCATCAGCGGCACAACCTTGCGGATGAGCAGGAGGATCGCGGGAATGTCCTGGAGCGTGCCGGGGCGAAGGCTTACCTGAGCGTTAGAAGGCATGGCTTGATTCCGATTGAATCACAGGCCGCCGGTGGCTGATGCGTGCGGGTCTGGTAACGTTTTAGGGATGAGCGAGACAGATGCGGAAGCGGTGAAGACGGCAGCGTTGATGCCGGGCGTGAAGGTGGCGGTGCTGGGCGCGGGCAAGATGGGCGGCATTCTGCTACAGGCGTTTTTGAAGAACAATCTTTTGGCTCCGGAGCAGATCGTCGCTACCGTGCAGCATGAGGATCGCGCGGTGGCGCTCTCCGCGCAAACAGGCGTGGAGGTGACGACCGACAACCTGGCCGCGGCAACGTGGGCAGACGTGATTCTGCTGGGCGTGAAGCCGGTTCAGGTGCCGGCGTTGATCGAGACGATCCGCCCGGGGCTCACGAAGGAGAAGGTGATCGTCTCCTTTGCGGCATCCGTAAATACTGGCGCGATCGAGCATGGGGCGGGGCTGAAACTGGCCGTGGTGCGCGCCATGCCGAACACGCCCTCCATGCTGGCCGCGGGCGTTACGGCGCTCTGCGCGGGCAAGTTCTGCGCCGCGGAGCAGATGATTGTGGCGCAGCGGATCTTCGCGACCGTGGGACGGACGGTGATCGTCGATGAGAAGCACATGGATGCAGTGACCGGTCTGAGCGGCTCCGGGCCGGCGTTTATCTACATCATCATTGAGGCGCTGGCGGAGGCGGGCGTGAACGTGGGCCTGCCGCGTGATGTGGCGACGCTCCTGGCCGCGCAGACGACGCTGGGCTCGGCACGGATGGTGCTGGAGACGGGCTATCATCCGGCGCTGCTGAAGGACGCGGTGACGACGCCGGCGGGCTGCACGGTGGATGGGATTCTGGAGCTTGAAGAGGGCGGCCTGCGTGTGACGCTGATCAAAGCGGTCAAGCGCGCGACAGCCAGGGCCAAGGAGCTGGCGGCCGGCTAGCTCTTTTTCCTGTCGGGAAGCATAGGATAGAGGACATGGGAACAGCGGCGCTGACGAACGCGGGCACGATGAGGACGGGCATTCTGCGCGGCGTCAAGGGCGCGGAGCGATTCGCGTGGGGCGTAGTGGGATACAACGTGCTCGTCATCCTGTGGGGCGCGCTGGTGCGGGCCACCGGCTCCGGCGCGGGCTGCGGCAATCACTGGCCGCTCTGCAACGGCGTCGTCATTCCGGTCTCGCCCTCGCTCCACACCATCATTGAGTTCACGCATCGCGCGATGGTCAGCGGAAGCGTCTACGCGATGATTGGGCTGCTGGTCTGGACGTTTCGCGCCACCGCGCAGGGCTGGGCGGCGCGAGTGTTCGTGGTGCTCTCCACCGTGCTGCTGGTTAATGAGGCGCTGCTCGGCGCATTGCTGGTCAAGTTGGGCTACGTCACGGGAAATCAATCGCTGGGGCGGGTGGTGATGCTCTCCATCCACCTGAGCAACACGCTGCTGCTGCTGGCCGCGCTGACTATGACGGCGTGGATGCTGCGTACGCGGCAGCGCTGGGCGGAGCTACGGTCGGCAGGCACGGACCGCTGGATTGCGGGCGCTGGGCTGGTCGCAACGCTGGTGGTCGGGGTCAGCGGATCGCTTGCGGCGCTGGGCGATACGCTCTTCCCGGCTTCGTCGCTGCGGGCGGCGTTCGCGGCGGACTTTGACGCGAACTCGCCGTGGCTGCTGCGGCTGCGCGGCGTGCATCCGGCCAGCGCCATCGTCGCGGCGGCGTTTGTAGTCTGGCTGGTTCTGCGGACTCGGCGAGAGGGCGATCAAGCCGGGATGAACGTGGTGCTGGGACTGCTAGCATTGCAGTTCGTGCTGGGCGTCGCGGACGTCATCCTGCTGGCGCCGGCGTGGATGCAGATGATTCATCTGTTGGGCGCGGACCTGTTCTGGGTGGCGCTGGTTTTAGCCGCTGCAGGCGTTGTGTGGCCGGCCTACAAGAAGACCTAACACCGATCTCACCGATCAAGACGCGATCAGAATCGGTCGAACCGGCGTTAGGCCGTTCTCTGGAGACAAAGCTAGTTCGACGGCGGTGTTGGCTTGCCTTCAATCTTGCGGCCGAGCGTCTTCACGCCGTGGCCGGTCTTCTCTGCTCCGACCTTCGTGCCGTGACCCACATCTTCGCCGACGACCTTCGTATCGTGGCCGGCGACCTTGGCGCCGTGCTCCGTGGCGCTGCCCGTCTTCTGAGCGACGTGCTTGGTGCCGCGGGCCGTCTTCTTGGTCACTTTCTTGGTGGCATGGCCGGTATCGACGGCGGCGTTTTTGGTGTCATGACCGGCGGCATGCACATCCTGTCCAGCGGTCTGTGCAAGCGCGAAACCAGTTGAGGCCGTGGCGAGAGTTGCGGTCAGAAGAAGGCCGCGGAGGGGATGAAAGCGCATGGATGAATCTCCTTGTAGTTGCGTGATGCGTTCGATGAACTGATATCAATCAGATGCAGATTATCAGGAGAAGCATACCGCGGTAGACCGCCAGCCGGGAGTGAACGGTAGAAAGAGGATGGGCTGGGATATGGTGGCGGATGAAGATCCGACCTTTCTGCACTTTTTAGGGGACCGAACCCATATTTGTTCACGTCTCATACCAAGCAAGCTACGCGGGGTTCCGCATGCTTGAGCATGGTGGAAAGGAGCCTTGGTCGGCTTACACTGTTGTGACCGCAGTTGAGGAAAGATTTTTCCGGTGCGTTCATATCGCCAAGGTAGCCTGATCCAATGACAACAAAGCAAATGGAAGGCGCAGACGTGCACGCGCATGAACCGCACGAAAAATCCGCCTTGGTTGAAGCGGTGAAGACTCCGGCCAGGCGTGCGCCGGCCAAGGCCGCGGCCAAGCGTGCCGCCGCGCCGCGCACTCGCGCCACCGCCGCAAAGAAAGCCGTCGCGCCGGCAGTTCCTGAACCGACTCCTCAGAGCCCTTACATCAACCGCGACGAGAGCTGGCTGCCCTTCAATCTGCGCGTGCTTGAAGAGGCGCAGGATGAGAAAAATCCGCTGCTGGAGCGGGTCAAGTTCCTTGCCATCACCGCCAGCAATCTGGACGAGTTCGTTGAGATCCGCGTCGCCGGCATCCTGCAACGCATTGAGGATGGCCTCGTCGCATCGCTTACTCCGGACGAGGGCGGCCTCACCCAGCAGGAGCGCCTGGACCGCCTGAGTGAGCAGATGAACACCTTCGTCTCTGCACAGTACCGCTGCTGGAACAAGCAGTTGCTGCCCTCCCTGGCCGCCGCCGGCATCCGCGTGCTGCGCATGCGGGAACTCACCGGCAACGCCCGCGCCCAGGCGTTGAAGTTCTACCAGGACGAGGTTGACCCGCTGCTTACGCCCGTCACCATTGACCCATCCCATCCCTTTCCGCGCGTGCTTAACAAAGCCCTATGCCTTGCGTTGCTGCTGCGCCACAAACGGCGGGGCGCGCTGGGCACAAAGGCGGGCAAGGTTCTCGGTGTCGTCACCATTCCCCGCTCGCTGCCCCGCCTCGTCTGCCTGCCTTCCGAATCTGGCGAGGTCAACTTCATCTTCCTGCACGAGCTTGTTGAAAGCCAGGTGGAGCGCATGTTTCGCGGCTATGAGGTGCTGGGCTGCGCGGCCTTTCGCGTCACGCGCAACAGCAACCTGTATATGCAGGAAGAAGAGTCGCGCAGCGTGCTGGAAAGTGTGCGTTCGGAGTTACATAATCGCCGCAAGGGGGACGCGGTGCGGCTTGAGTTCGAGTGGTCCGCCGCCGACGAGATCGTCGATGGACTGCGAACGAACTTTGAGCTGGAACCGTGGCAGGTCTTCAAGACCGACGGGCCCGTGAACCTCTCGCGGCTGATGAACCTCTACTCCGAGGTCAAGATGCCGGCGCTCAAGTATCCGCCCTTCCAGGGCAAAGGCTACAAGCTCGGGCCTAAAAATGAGGACCTCTTCGCGGAGCTTCGCCAGAATGACGTGATGCTGCACCATCCCTTTGACAGCTTCCGCACGGTGGAGGAGTTCATCGGCTCCGCTGCGCACGACGAGCGCGTCATGAGCATGAAGCAGACGCTCTACCGCACCAGCAAGGACTCATCGATCTTTCGCGCGCTGATTGAAGCCGCGCAGACGAAAGATGTGACCGTCGTCGTGGAGCTGATGGCGCGCTTCGATGAGGACTCGAATATCCGCTGGGCACGCGAGCTCGAAGACGCAGGTGTCGGCGTCTTTCACGGTATCTTCGGCCTCAAAACTCATTGCAAACTCGCGCTCGTGGTGCGCCGCGACCCTGATGGCGCCGTCCGCCGCTACGCCCACCTCGGCACCGGCAACTACAACCCCGTCACCTCGCGCTTTTATACGGATATCAGCCTCCTGACGTCGCGCCCGGAGATCACCCACGCCGTGCAGGAGGTCTTCAACTACCTGACCGCGGAGGCCGAGGAAGAGGGCGACGCCTACCGCCCGTTGATGGTAGGGCCATTGACCCTGGCGCAAGAGTTGCTGACGTTGATCGCGCGCGAAGCCGGGCACGCCAAGGCCGGACGGCCCGCGCGCATCGTCGCCAAGATGAATGGACTGCTTGACGGCAAGACGGTGGACGCCTTGTACGAGGCCGCACAAGCCGGCGTAGCGATCGATCTCATCGTGCGCGGCATGTGCTCGCTGCGCCCCGGCGTCAAGGGCTTAAGCGAGCGCATTCGCGTGCGCTCCGTCGTCGGCCAATACCTGGAACACAGCCGCATCTTCCAGTTCGCCAACGGCGGCGAGACGGAGATCTTCTGCGGCAGCGCGGACTGGATGCCGCGCAATCTGTATGAGCGCTGCGAGACCGTCTTTCCCGTCACAGATCCCAAGCTCGCCGCGCGATTGACGGACGAGATCCTCGGCTCTTACCTCAAGGACAACGTAAAGTCGCGCGAACTGCTGCCCGGCGGCGAGTACGTCCGCGTGAAGCAGACCGGCGAGCGCTTCAGTGCGCAGGAGTACTTTATGGGCCTCGTCAACGCGGGCTGATTGCTTCCGCGTTACGCGGAGTCTCGCGGCAGTTGCGAGAGCAGACGCCGCCAGTTCTTCTGGTTGCGCCGGTAGGACTTCTTCAGGTCTTCAAGTATGCGTTCAAAGTCCGCGTGCCCGCCCAGCTTGCGCCAGGCCGGATTGATGGCAAACCATGGATAGTTCTCGTTGCCCAGGTAGATCGCGCGCCGCAGCCAGTGCAGCGACTCGGACTCATCGCCCTCCAGCGCAAAGTAGGTCGCCAGCCGGTATGCCATCTCGCTATCGGCCTCTGCCGCGGATAGCGTCTCATCCACAATGAAGCTCGCCGCCTTCTCGCGCTCGCCCAGTTGCACGTAGCACAGCGCGATCGTCGGATACACAATCCGCAGGCTGGTCGCCTCCTGCGTCACCGCCTCCAGCGTCTCAATAGCCCGCGCAAGGTCGCCCGTCCGCATCTGCTGGTACCCCAGCGAAATCCGCAGCAGCGGCTGCTTCGGCTCCAGTGTCAGCCCTTTTTCAATCTCATCCGCAGCAAGCTCAAGCTGATTTTGGTACTGGAACACCCGCGCCCGATTGTTATAGATCAATGCCGCATTGGAGGGGTTCAGCCGCAGCGCGCGGTTGAACTGATCCAGAGCCTCGTTGTACATCCCATCAATACGCAGCGTCTGCCCCGCAACCAGATGCACATTCCAGTCATTCGCGGCAGAGCGCAGCAGGCTCTCAATGCCATGCCGCGCCGACTCCTTCTCGCCCCGCGAGAGCAGCATGTACACGCGATACAGATTCGACTCTACCGATCCCGGATCGAGCGCCAACGCTTTATCGAAGGCACGCCGCGCCTCCAGCACGTGCATCTGGCCGCCCAGCCCATGCGAGGCGTACTGCAGATGCGTAATGCCTAGCCCCGACCAGCCCGGCGCGAAGTCTTCATCCCGCTTCGTCACCGACTCAAACAGCTCCCGCGCCCGGTCCAGGTCTTCCCTGCTGCCCGTGCGCGACATAAACGAGCTCAGCACCGCGCGCGCCTGCAGGTAATCCTCCGAGTTGGATTGCGATAGCGACGGCGTCTGCACCACATGGTTCTCGCCCTGCAGGCCGCCAATCCCGTGCAGCGTGGAAAATACCTCATTGCAGATCTCCGTCTGCACCGCGACCAGATCGAAGCTCGCCACGTTGATGCTCCCGCCCGCACGGACAGATTGCCCATTCACATCCAGCAGTTGCCAGTTCAGGTCAAAGCCCTGCTCCGACCGCAAGAAACTTCCTGCCAGCACATAGTGCACCAGCAGCTTGCGCCCGATCGCCAGCGGATCGAGCTGATGCGTCGGCACGGTCGCCAGCGATGACGAAGGCCGCACGATCAGCGAAGGCATCCGCGCCAGCCGAGCCGCGATTGCATCCGCCAGCGCATATCCATACAGCGGAGAGGGCTCCTGCACCGCCGGGGCCGTGCTCGTGGCCGCGCGGCCAAAGTTGATAAACGGAAGCACGACCATCGTGTTCTGCGTCCGTGCCGCCGGCGAGGCGGACTCGCGAAAGCGCTCCGCCAGCATGGACAGAATACCCGTCGTCCGCTTCTCTTCCTCCGGCGTCTCCACCGCGGGCGGACGCTGCGAAGGCAACAGCGTGACGGACTCGCCCGGCGGTCCCACCGTGTCCAACTGCAGCGCCATCATGATCATCTTCAACGCCTCGCGCAGGTCCGCCGCCGAGGCAAACCGCGCCGAAGGCTGCTTCTCCAGGCATCGCAGAATCACGGACTGCAGCTCGCTCGGAACCGCCGGATTGATCTCACGCGGAGGCGTGGGATCCGCAAACTGAATCGCGCGAATCGACTGAAACTCCGGCGCATCCGGACGATGAAACGGATGCCGTCCGGTCGAAAGCTCATACAGGATCAGCCCCACCGCAAAGATATCCGACTGTACCGACGATTGGCCGGTCACAAACTGCTCCGGCGCCATGTACGCAATCGTCCCGCCCCGCGCCGTGTAGGTCGCATCCGGCGACGGCAAAGGCCGCTTGCCCGCCATGCCGGACGGATCGAAGTCCGTATCATCCATCTTCAGCCGCCTGGCCAGGCCGAAGTCCAGGATCTTCACCAGTCCGCCCTCGGTCAGCATCACGTTCGCGGGCTTCAGGTCGCGATGAAAGATACCCAGAAAATGCGCCGCCGCCAGCCCATCCGCAATCTGGATGCCGGCAGAGAGCACAAGCTGCAGGTTCGGCGGCCCGGACGCGCTCAACTTCGCGATCAGCTTATCCAGCGCCTGCCCGGGAATGTACTGCATCACAATGTAGGCCTCGGCCTCGCTGCCATCCTCAGCCGGCGCCTCGCCTACATCGTAGATTGCGCAGACGTTCGGATGATCGATCGCGGAGGCCAGCCGCGCCTCGCGAAGCTGAGTCGTGCGCACCTGGTCCAGTGTCAGCGCGCCGCGCTTCAGCAGCTTCAGCACCACCGGCCGCTGCAGCAGCGTGTCGGTCGCCAGGAACACCACCCCGGACCCACCCGCGCCGATCTTCCGCACAAACTCATAATGGCTGATGACCCGCCGCTTCATCGTTCCATTATCGCTTGCTGCATCGTGCAAAAGATGAACGGCCGCCCATCCACGCCCTTACGTTGTTCCTTTTATCGGGTGCTGCGGGCCGGACTGCAAACGCCGCGCCATCTTGCGTGAGCGCTTCCGTTCAACATACCCGATCCTCTCGCACTCCAGTCCATTGCTGAACTCTCCACCCGGCAAATCTGCTCTGCTTGGATGACAAAAAGTCGCCGGCGCGCATCACATCTGGCTACGGACACGAAAACAAGCCCGCGTTCCCAGTGCGACGGGCCGGAGATCGCAGCATGGATGGAATGGATTTGAAGTCAGTCGACCAAGGTAAGGATACCTCTGCCATCCTCCTTATCGATGACAATGCTGTACAGGCTGCGACCCGGCAGACCATCCTTCGCCGTGCGGGCTACTTCGTCATCGCTGCGCTCAATCCCATCCGCGCCCTTGAGCAGTTCCACGCCAACGAGTTTCCGGCTGAGATCAAGCTCGTCATCACCGACCACCTGATGCCCGGCATGACCGGCGCTGAGTTCGTCCGCGAACTGCGCAAGCTCCGCTCCGACCTTCCTGTCCTCGTCATCAGCGGCCTCGAAGAGGCAGAAGACCAGTACGCCGGCCTCGACGTCCTCTTCCGCATGAAGCCCCTGCTTCCCGATCATCTCCTCGCCAACGTCCACCGCCTCATCTGGCAGGAAGAATCCAAAGAACAAGGCAAGCCGTAACGTAAGAGCGAATCGAACCAAGGCACATCACAACCACAGCCTGAAGCATTCGGCCTCATCCTTTGGTTGTGTTTTGGTCCGCGTTTGATCTCCCTTAACCTCATCGCTCCCTGCTGTTGAGCCGATGATCGCGCATAGAAACCAGTGCGCGATTGTCTGGCTGCGGCAACGGTTGTCTGCGAGAATAAGGGCGAGGATTCTCCGCTCCCATGAACCAGCATCCCATGCCCGAGTTCGGCAGCTTCTCCCTTCTGCTCGCCCTGATGCTCAGCGTCTATACCCTCTTCGCGGGCGGGATTGCCCTCTGGCGCTCGCGCAATGAGGTTCGCGGCTCTGCCGAGCTCGCCGTCAGCTCCCGCCTGCAGGAGACCGCACGCCGCGCCGGCATCGCCAGCTTCGTCGCCGTCTCCTGCGCCGCCTTCGCGCTCGTCTGGGCCGCCTTCACCAACGACTACTCCGTCACTTACATCCTGCACCACACCAACCGCGAGCTCCCCGGCGCCTATAAGTTCTCCGCCCTCTGGTCCGGTCAGGAGGGCTCCCTCCTGCTCTGGTCCTGGCTGCTCGCCACCTACGGCTTCGTCCTCCGCATCCGCCATAAAGTCGATGTCCGCCTCTCCGCCTTTGCCTCCACCATCCTGGCCAGCGCGCAGGTCTTCTTCATGCTTCTGCTCAACTTCGCCGCGCCACCCTTCGCCCTTGAGCCCGGCGAGCTCGCCACCAACGGCTTCGGCCTCAATCCTCTCCTTCAGTACCCGGAGATGGTCATCCATCCGCCGATGCTCTATCTCGGCTACGTCGGCTTCTCCGTCCCCTTCGCCTTCGCCCTTGGCGCGCTGATGATGCGCTATCCCGGCGAGAAGTGGATTCACATCACCCGCCGCTGGACCATGGTCACCTGGATGTTCCTCACCTGCGGCATCTTCCTCGGCGCGCACTGGGCGTACTCCGTCCTGGGCTGGGGAGGATATTGGGGCTGGGACCCGGTGGAAAACGCCTCCCTCATGCCGTGGCGCACCGGTACCGCCTTCCTTCACTCCGTCATGATGCAGGAGAAGCGCGGCATGATGAAGAGCTGGAACGTCTGGCTCATCTTTAGCACCTTTCTCCTCACCCTGCTCGGCACGCTGCTCACCCGCGCCGGCCTCGTCTCGAGCGTCCACGCCTTCGCCCAAAGCAGCATCGGCAACTGGTTTGTTGGGTACATGGCGCTCGTGCTCGCCGTCTGCCTCTTCACCTTCTTCAAGCAACGGGACCACCTGGTCAGCGAGAACCGCCTGGAGTCCCTCGTCTCCCGCGAGTCCAGCTTCCTGTTCAATAACATGATCCTGCTCGTGGCCTGCATCACCGTCCTCGTCGGCACCCTCTTCCCCGTCCTCAGCGAGTACGTCCAGGGCACCAAGACCACCATGGGCGCGCCCTACTATAACCGCGTCAACATCCCCATCGGCCTCTTCCTGCTCTTCCTTACCGGCATCGGCCCGCTGCTCGCCTGGCGCTCGACCTCGCTGCGCTCCATCCGCCGCAACTTCATCCTTCCCGGCGCCGCCTTCGGATTTGCGCTTGTCGCGCTCATGGCCTTCGGAGTTCGCCCTTGGACTGCGGGCGATGACTGGCAGTCCAGCCTCTTCTCGCTGCTCGCCTTTGCCCTTGCCGCCGGCGTCACCACCGCCATCTTCGCCGAGTTCCTGCGCGGCGCCAACGTCGTCCGCACCCAGACCGGCCAGAACCTCCTCGTCTCCGCCGGCACCCTGATGCGCAAGAACACGCGGCGCTACGGCGGATACCTCGTCCACTTCGGCATCGTGGTCCTGTTCATCGGCATCGCCGGCGGCGCGTTCAACCAGTCGCATGAGCAGGAGATGGGCTACAACGACTCCTTCTCCATCGGCGGATACAAGATCGTCTGCCAGTCCTACACCCAAGACTCCAACCCCAACTATGACACCGACTTCGCCATCCTGGACGTCTACAAATCAGGAAAGAAGCAGTTGCAGTTGAGTCCAGAGCGCCGCTTCTATCACGCCTCCCAGACCACCTCGACCGTCGTAGCCCTGCACTCCACTCCGATCGCCGACCTCTACGTCATCTTCATGG
>CAXTRZ010000045.1:0-1984 GCA_964246715.1 uncultured Acidobacteriaceae bacterium
CCTCCAACACCTTCTCCGTAGACGGCCAGCAGATCACTGACCAGCAATCCAAGATCTTCTCCAACCAGCTTCCTTCCAACGCCGTCCAGTCCATCTCCGTCATTGAGGGCGCGCCACCCGCCGAGTACGGCGGCAAGACCTCCCTCATCATCCAGGTCACCACCCGCTCCGGCCTCGGCGTCGCCAAGCCCACCGGCTCCATCACCACCTCCTTCGGCACCTTCGGCACAGCCACCGCCTCGCTCGATGTCGCCTACGGCGGCCCAAACTTTGGCAACTTCTTTGAGCTCGACGGCCTCAACACCGGTCGCTTCCTGGACGCACCCGAGTTCTCCGTCTTCCACGACAAGGGCAACGAGCAGAACGTCTTTGACCGCATCGACCGCAACCTCAGCCAGAAAGATTCCATCCACCTCAATCTCAACTACAGCCGCTCCTGGTTCCAGACCCCCAATACCTACGACAACCTCAACGTCCAGAACGTCGTCTCCGCCGGAACCACCGCCAGCCCGGTCTTTGGGGGCGTGGGAGACGCAGACCAGCGCAGCAAGATCGAAACCTTCAACATCGCCCCCACCTACACCCGCGTCGTCAGCCAGTACAGCGTCTTCAATTTCGGCCCGTACATCCGCCGCGACAAGTACAACTACTACGGCTCTAACAACCCCCTCGCCGACCTCGGCCCCTCCAACCTCCAGACCAGCTCCATCTCGCAGGGCCGCACCCTCACCAACGCCGGCGTTCACACGGACTTCTCCTACGTTCGCGGCATCCACAACATCAAGGTCGGCGCCAACTACTCCCAGACCTTCCTGCGCGAGAACGACAACCTTGCCGTGGTCGACCCCGCCTACAACGCACCCTGCGTCGACGCCAACGGCAATCCGCTGCCAGGCTACACCGATCCCTCTCAGTGCACCGGCCTCAACTCCGCCAACCCCGCCTTCAACCCCGTTCTGCTGCCATACGACCTCACCCGCGGCGGCGCCTTCTTCGCCTATAACGGTCGCACGGATGTCAAGGAGCTTGCGCTCTATGTGCAAGATCAGATCAAAACCGGCAACTGGCTCTTCAACGTCGGCATCCGCGGCGACCTCTATAACGGCCTCGCCATCGCACGCCAGGTCGAGCCCCGCGTCGGCCTCTCCTACACCATCCAGCGCACCGGCACCGTCCTTCGCGCCTCCTACGCCCGCACCCTAGAGTCCCCCTTCAACGAGAACCTCGTCCTCTCCAGCCAAGGCTGCTCTAACAACGTCCTTAACCCGCTGCTTGCCTGCTCGCCCGGAGTCTCCGGCACCCTGGTGCCCGGCTTCCGCAATGAGTTCCACGCCGGCTTCCAGCAGTCCATCAGCAAAAACTTCGTCTTCTCCGGCGACTACATCTGGAAGTACACCCACAACGCCTTTGACTTCTCCGTCCTCGGCAACACTCCCATTACCTTCCCCATCGACTGGCACAACGCCAAGGTCCCCGGCTTCGCTCTCCGCGCCGATGTCCCCAACCTCCACAACATCTCCGCCTACGTCGTCATGAGCTCCGTCGCCGCCCGCTTCTTCCCCCAGCAGGTCGCCGGAGCCGGAGCCACCGTCGGCCAATCCGGCCTGCCCTTCCGCATCGACCACGACGAGCGCTTCAACCAGACCACCCACGTTCAGTACCAGCTTCCCTCCGCAAAGAACATCCGCTTCCTGCACCAGAGCCCTTGGCTCGCCCTCAACTGGCACTACGACTCCGGTCTCACCGCCGGCTCCGTCCCCTGCTATAACACCCTAGCCAATGACCCCAACAGCGCCTGCGACGGCACCAGCACCACCCTCAACGGCCAACCCGCCATCGACCTCTCCGGCCTTACCGCCGACCAGCAAGCACAGGCCGGCCTCGTCTGCAACGGCGTCAAGGCTACCCCCTTCGCCGCCCTGCCCGATACCTGCCTCGCCTCGCAGCTCACCTCACGCCTCGTCAGCATCCCCACCCCCGGCAC
>CAXTRZ010000045.1:1994-3191 GCA_964246715.1 uncultured Acidobacteriaceae bacterium
GAGAGCCCGTACGGCGAGAGCAAGGCCCTGGTGGTGGAGCGGATCATGGCCTGGTACGACCGCAGCCACGGCATCCGCTCGGTGCCCCTGCGCTACTTCAACGCCGCCGGGGCCTCCTTCGACGCCTCCATCGGCGAGGACAACCTCTTCGGCGGCGACACCTATAAATGGAGCCTCCGCCTTACCGGCGTCAACCTCGCCAACAAGTACGCCCTTTACAACTTCCTCTCGACCTTCAGCGGCACCCACTACTTAACCCCGCGTTCCCTCAATGCCGAACTGGGCTTCCACTTCTAACTCTGGGTGTCCGCCCCCGGATGACAGTTGTATCGTCGTACAGGGTCGGGCATCGGGCGAAGCCCGACCGCTTCGAATCCCCGAATGGCTACCAATGTCCGGGTGTCCCATTCGGGGTCTCACCGCGATGTATGGGAACGTACCTCCTAATCCGCCAAGACGGATGCCCCATCCTTTTTCGCAGCTTTATCGCGAAGTAGGGTGGGGTGTCGGGCGAACGCCCGATCGCCTTCCTCTCGCCGCCACAACCTCTTCCGTTCCTCCATTCCTCGAAGTCTCACCGCCATGAGCGGAACGTATAGGTCAACCCTCCCCAGAATCCCCACCACAAACACCTGCTGTAACCATTCACATCTGTGTTCAATGGTCCGCCACCGTCTTCGCCCCCAACCCTCGCGTTCTTCCTTCGCGTACTTTGCGGTTTGCCTTCACTTTTGTCTCTGCCGTGATCTCTCTGGAGAAAAGTGCGTCTCATGATCAGGCCATCTCCCATGGAATGAAGACTTTACAGCACTCCCGCACTGAAACAAAGACTTTACCCCGCCTAAAGTTTGAAGTCCGAACCTAACTTCAATGTTTGGAATACTTTGCACAAGGTAGAGGAGGGAGGGGGTATCCTCTCCTCATGTCTTGCCCGGCCATTCTCGTCCTCAATAGCGGCTCCTCCTCCATCAAATTTTCTGTCTTCCACACCTCTCCTGACGCTGATCCTGCTTCCATCCTGGAAGGCGAACTCACCGGCATCGGAACCCCAAAACCCGCCCTGAACCTGAACGGCAAACCTCTCACGAATGCCGGCGCTCAAGACCTCAAGCAGTCCGTAGACACCATCCTTGGTGTCATTGCCCAGCAGCCCCAGAAGCCCATCTCCGCCATCGGCTACCGCGTCGTCCATCCCGG
>CAXTRZ010000045.1:3201-5871 GCA_964246715.1 uncultured Acidobacteriaceae bacterium
ATCCCGGCCCGAACCTCCACGACCACGTCCGCATCACCCCAGAAGTCCTCGCCGACCTTGAGCACGCCATCGCCTTCGCCCCCCTCCACGATCCATCCGTCCTCACGGTCATCCGCGAGTGCCAGTCCCGCTTTCCTGTGCTACCCCACTACGCCTGTTTCGACACCATCTTCCACCAGACCCTTCCCGTGGAGGCCTCCACCTATCCCATCCCAGAGCGATACCGCACCCTCGGCGTCCGCCGCTATGGCTTCCATGGCCTCTCCTGCGAGTCCATCCTCGCCCAGCTCAACCCCATCCCGCATCGCCTGGTCATCGCCCACCTCGGCAGCGGCTGCAGCGTCACCGCCGTCCTGGACGGCCGCTCCGCGGATACCAGCATGGGCCTCACCCCCACCGGCGGCGTCGTCATGGGCCCCCGCCCGGGCGACCTCGACCCCGGCCTCCTCCTCTACCTCCTCCGCCAGCAGACCGGGGATGGGGTGTCTGCCCTCGAAAAAGAACTCAACCACGACTCCGGCCTCGCCGCCCTCTGCAATCAGCCCAACGACCTGAAGGCCATCCGCGCCGCAGCCTCGGCCGGCGACGAGCGCGCCCTCCTGGCCCTAAAAGTCTTCACCCGCAGCATCACCAAGGCCATCGGCAGCTACGCCTGGCTCCTCGGCGGCCTGGACCTGCTCGTCTTCACCGGCGGCATCGGCGAGCACGACCCCCACACTCGCACCGAGGTCCTCGTCAATACGCCCCCGGTGCCGGTGCAAGTTCTCCCCGCTCAGGAAAACCTCACCATCGCCCGCCACGTGATTTGCATGATGCAGACGAGCTAGTTTCCCGGGTGGTACGTCTTCTCCGTGTGTCCGACCAACTGCTCCGGATAAAAGTACACCTCACGCAGATCGCCGCTGGCATACCGTCCAGCCTCATCGTCAAAGTGCGCTGAACCCGGATGTCCGCTCTCGCCGCCCGCCGTCACCGCTCGCGCCCGCACCTTGTCACCAAACTCGACCACCGCCACGAAGCTGTTGCCGCTGGTTCCATACCACTTCTTCGTCCCCGAATACGGTCGTGCCGCAAACGAAGCCAGCGATCCCCACAGCGACGACACGAACGGCACCGGGATACTTGCCCCCGCGTCGCTGAAGGGCTGCGTGGTATCTCCCGTCAGCCGCTGAAACCGATTGATCTGCCCCCACGGCGTCTTCCAGCTCCCAAACTGCCCCTGCAGCAGATCCACAGCCGTGGAGAACGCCAGCAGCTTCGTCTCCGCAGGCACGTGCCGGTCCATGAACTCCTCGTTCAGCATCGCGGACTCGCGCGCACCCTTGGCCGCGTCTGTCTTCCGCAGCGCCTCCCCCCAGTACACCGCTAAGGATGTGGCGACCGAATCTGCTCCCCACCGAAAGTCCCACGCCCGAAGCACCGCCGTCGGCTCCGCGAGCTTCGTCTTCGCGTCCCCCACCGGCAGCGCGTCATACGCCTTCACCAGCCCCGGAATCGTCGCGGCAAACCACGGCAGGTAGCTGTCGTACGCAGCCGCACGCAACGACTCCAGCGTAAAGTCCTTCTTGCCCGTCAGCACGCGCATGGCGTGGACACCCCGCGCGGTCTCGGTCCCCTGCTCCACATAAGCCGGGTAGTCCGCCTTCTTCAACGAGCTCTCTCCCGCCCCATTCCACGGTGAATCGTTCACATTGAAGAGCCACCCGCTGGCCGGATTCTTCAACTGTGGAATCTCCTCCAGTCTCAGCAGCCCCTGCCAGTCCGTCGCCGGATCGCTCCCATCCACCGGCTTCGTGAAGTCAAACCTTGCATCCCGCCGTGGAATGTAGTTCCCATGCCAGTACGCGATATCTCCATCCGCATCCGCAAAGATGGTGTTATTGGACGAGTTCCCCATCAACTCCATCGTCTTGCGGTACTCTGCATAGTTCTTCGCCTTGGTGCGCAAAAAGCTCTGCTCCAGCGCCTTCACATGCTCGATCATGAGGTGCGTGGTGATCCACTTGCCGCCCTCCTCGCGCACCACCGGCCCGTGCCCGGAGAAGTACGCTGTAATCGTCTTCTCCGCCATCCCGCCCGCAGCCTTGTACCGGATCGTTACCGGCTTCGCGACAAAGGTCTTAGTGGCTCCGCCATATTTGTATAGGAAGGATGAGCCGCTGCCCGTCACCGTCTCCGCATACTCGTCCACCGCATCCACGTTGCTGGAGGTATGCATCCACCCCGCCCGGTCGTTGAAGCCCTGATAGACAAAGATCTGCCCCCAAGTGGCTGCCCCGTATGCATTCAACCCCTCATCACTGATCATCTGCAACTCGCTGCGAAAGAAGAAGGACGTATGCGGATTGATCAGCAGCAGCGCATGATGCGAGGCGGTGTTGGACGGCGCAACCGCAAACCCGTTCGAGCCTCCGTACTGCCGTTCCTCCTCGCCGATCTTTGGCAAGGCGCTCATCGGTGCCGTAGCGGTTGTCGCCGCGGGAAGAATGGCGGACTTGCCGTAAAACGCCTGTAGCCGCCGCACATCCACACGCTCAATGTCCCCGCCGATGCTGCCTTCTGTAAAGGAGAGCGCCATCCAGGGCTCGAAGCGCGTCAGAACCTCCGCCTTTACGTCCTTGTGCGTGCTGAGATAGAAGTTCAGCCCATCCGCCCAGGCGTTCATTAGCC
>CAXTRZ010000045.1:5881-13495 GCA_964246715.1 uncultured Acidobacteriaceae bacterium
TAGCCACACCGGGCTGGCGGCATACTCTGCCTTCAACTGCTCCGGATCGACAAACAGCCGCTGCCGCAGGTCGGTCCAGATCGCCTGTTCGCCGTCAGCCTCGGCCGCCCGTCCAAGCGACGTCAGGTAGTTCCTCTCCACGCGATGAAAATCATCCTCTGCCTGCGCATAGATCATGCCGAAGACCGCATCCGCGTCCGTCCTGCCATGTACATGGGCGATGCCCCAGTCGTCCCTCGCGATCGTGACAGACTTCGCCTCCGCAATCCAACGCGCCGCATCCGTGCCCTGTGCATACGCTTGAAACGAGGGCGCACATAGCAGTGCAGCCACGCCGAAGAATCGCCAACCCCGAACCACAATCTTCATCGTCTCCCCTGTCTGTCGTTACAATCGCGCCGCCAGGTAACTCAACAGCAGTTACCAAATCAACTACTCCAAAGCTCTTGTGATTGTTCCCAATCTAGCATCCAACCGCAGCATGCAAGCTGTTCAGATTGATCAAACCGGCGGCCCCGAGATGCTTCGCCTCGTGACCCTGCAAGACCCCGAGCCCGGACCCGGACAGGCGCTGATCCGCGTTGAAGCCTGCGGCGTCAACTTCATCGACACCTACTTCCGCGAAGGCCGCTATCCCGCGCAGCTCCCCTACGTGCTTGGCCAGGAGGCTGCGGGCACCGTTGTCTCGATAGGCCCGGACGTCACCTCCCTTGCCTCCGGTGATCGCGTCGCCTGGTGCGGCATCCCCGGAACCTGTGCCACACTCGCCCTCGCTCCCGCTGACCGCGTGCTCAAGATTCCTAAAGGCATCCGCACGCAACAAGCCGCGGCCGTCATATTGCAGGGTATGACCGCGCATTACCTGACCCACTCCACCTTCGTGCCGCAGCACGGCGATCATGTGCTGATCCACGCCGGCGCCGGGGGCACCGGCCTGCTGCTAATCCAACTCGCCAAACGCTTTGGAGCCAAGGTCATCACCACCGTCTCCACGCCCGAGAAGGCCGAGCTCGCCCATCAGGCCGGTGCAGACGAGGTTATCCTCTATACCCAGGAGGACTTCGTCAAACGAGTCAAAGAGATCACCAGCGGCGTCGGCTTACCAGTCGTCTACGACTCCGTCGGCAAGTCCACCTTCGAGCAGTCGCTTCAGTGCCTCTGCCCGCGCGGCCTGCTTGTTCTCTTTGGAGGCGCCAGCGGAGTCGTGCCGCCATTCGACCTGATCCGCCTCTCCACCTTGGGCTCGCTCTATGTCACCCGCCCGACGCTCAAAGATTACATCCCGACGCGCGAGGACCTCGAAGAGCGGGCACGGGACATCTTCCAGTGGGTCGCGGATGGCTCGCTCAAGGTTCGAATCGGCCACACCTATCCGTTGGCGGAGGTCGCCCAGGCCCACCGCGATCTCGAATCTCGTAACACAACGGGCAAGCTGCTTCTCATCCCTTGAAGTGACGAGGACCTGAGCTCACCAATGGCGGTGAACGCTATCCTACCCCTATGCATCACCGCCTCCTCTCGATTCTGCTGCTCGCCTTTGCCATACCCGCCCGTGCGGTCATCGTTCAGGGCAAGGTCACCAGTCCTCTGGGCCGCCCCGTTCCCGGCGCACGCATCCAGCTTATCGACCTCTCAAACGCTACTCGCTCGGTTGCCAACGCCGTCTCCGGTGTGGATGGCGAGTACGAGATTCGCAGCAGCCTCTCGGGACGTTTTCTGCTTCTGACCACCTCGCTGAACTATGCGCCGCAGATTAGTTTAGATTTTTACGCCAGCCGCACCAATCTCATCACGCGCAACATCGTCCTTGATCCAGCCTCTCTGACTCCATTGCACTCGGACCTGCCCTTTGGTTTGGAGACCCCGCTGGCCCAACTCAGCGCACACGTGACAGAGATTCCCGCAGACCGTCTCACCCAGCGTGCCTTCCTTCCGGACGAGTTCCCGCTTGCTCCCGCCACTCTCTTGCTTGACTCCGGCCAGACCGGCCAACCCACAACCCTCTTCTTTCGCGGAGGCCCCGTTGACGGCAACGCCGTCCTGCTCGACGGCCAGCAGGTGCAACGCCTCGGCGGCCGGTTCAGCTTCGGCCATCTCTCCGCGACTGGTCTTGCGGCTATCTCCGCCAGCCCAGCCGTGGAAGAAGCCCCAGACCCTAACCCTCTCGCTCCACTCGCCGCTGAGTCAGGCATCCTAGCCCTGCATACCAGCCACTCCTCCGGCATCTGGCCCACGCTGGTGTACTCCGGAGATGCCGGCAATCTTCACACATGGCGCGACGAAGCCGAGGTCTCCTTGACCCACACCCGTACCGACCTCTTCGCTGCCTTCTCCCGCTTTGACACCTCTAACGCTCTGCCAAACGACAGCTTCCACTCTGCCACCGCTGCCCTGAACTTCGGCTATAACATCTCCGCCGAAACATCGCTCCGCCTGACCCTGCGCAACGCGGACTCCGCCGCGCCGCTGCCCATCCCATACGACCTCGGTTTGAGGCCGGACACGAAGCAGAGCGACCAGGACCTCTACGGAATCCTTACCTTCGAGACACGCACCGCGGGGAAGTGGCACAACCTCGCTCGTTATGGCCTTGTCCGCAGCCGCGAGCAGACCTTCGCTTACACGAATCTCGCTGGACGGTTCATCACACTTACAGGCGCGAACGGCTACACGGTCTCCGGCCGGGCCACGCCATTCGCCGTTCCTACTCGCCAGGACCAGGCCACGCTTCGGGACGAAGCCGCCTACGAGACCGACTATGCCTTCAGCCACTTTGTCACCGCGCTCTTCACCTTCCACTACCAGGATGAGCGCGCCCTCGACACTGTGCCTACAATCCGGCAGACTCTTGGCCGCACTAACCTCGTCTTTGCCGGCGTCCTCCGAGGCGAGTTCAAGGACCGCTTCTTCTACGAGGGCTCCGGTGACGTCACTCACTCCAGCCTCACCGGATTCATCGGAGCCCCCCGCCTCGGCTTGACCTACGTGCCCGTACTTGGAGGCAGCCGTCGTCTAAAGGGAACGTCTCTGCACCTGACCCTTGCCACTGGCAACCGCGAGCGTTCGATCGCAGAGCAGTCCCAATCCATCTTTGCTCCAGCCCGCTCCCGCATGCTGGACGTCTCCGCCGATCAGAATTTATATCGCCGCAAGCTCATCCTGCACGCCGGCTACTTTCATAATCAATTTTCACACCAAGCAGAGGTCCTTTCGCTTGCTGGATCGAATGGAGGGATTGGCCCGGCGCTTTCCGACACACAGGCCTTCCGCACGCAGGGCTTCGCGTCTGAACTTCGCTACCAGCCGCTTTCTCGCCTCAACCTTAAAGGAGGTTATACCTACCTTGCTTCGTTGATAGAGCGCTCCATCGCTACGCCGGACTTCAATCCTACGTATCCCACCCTGCCCATCGGCTTAACGACTCCACTCGCGGGCCAGCGGCCCTTCCTGCGGCCTCCACATAGCGGCTTCTTCGCGCTCCAGTACACCGGGCGCACCCTCTCCATCAATCTGCAGGCCTCGCTTGCCGGCCACGCAGATGACTCCACCTTTAACTCAACGCTCCTGCTTCCGAACCGCAACCTCGACCATGGTTATACGCGCCTGGATGCTGGCTTCGCTTATGCGCTTCGCCGACATATCACCGTGTTCACGCAATTGACAAACCTGCTCAACAGCCAGCACATCGCACCCATTGGCTATCCATCCACCCCATTTACAGTGCGTTCCGGCTTGAAAATCCGTCTCGGCGGACAGTGACCCAGCGCGACTCTCATAGCTATTCCGTGTTTATGTAAAGGACGTTTTTGCGGCTACTGTAAGCCTGCGTCAGCGTGAGATCAAGGTGATCCACTGTAGTCTCATGCACCTTCTGAAGCCTAGACGCCGTCTAATCCCATGCAGCAACAAGGATGGCACCGTATGACTCATTGCTCTTTCCGCGCTTCTCGTCTTCTTCCTCTAGCACTCTTCGCTACGCTCCTTTCCTTCGCCTCGGCCCAGGATGAAGGCATCCGTACCCAGACCCTTGTCCGTGTCGACTCGAAGACCGATGCTGTTCCCACCATTCCCACCACCAGTCTCATGATCAACAACAAGCCTGCCCAGCTTACCAGCCTGACACAGGTCGCGCCTTCCGGCACTCAGATTGCCATTCTGATTGATGATGGTCTACGCCGCTCCGCGGCACTGCAGTTTGAGGACATCGGCAAGTTCATCCTCGGCTTGCCCGCAGGGACGGAGGTGATGGTCGGCTACATGTCCAATGGAGGCGTGCGGTCCGCGACTCCCTTCACGACTAACCACGCTGAGGCTGCTCAGGCGCTCCGGATACCTACAGGAATTCCCGGAATATCGGCTAGCCCATACTTTTGTTTGTCGGAGTTCGTAAAGCAGTGGCCTGGTAATGAAGAGCGCGCCACAGTCGGGCCGGTATCCGGCAGTAAGGCGCGCTTTGTCCTGATGGTCACAAACGGCGTCGATCCTTATAACGGTTCAACGAGCATCCTGAACCAGGACAGCCCGTACGTTCAGACAGCGATTGACGATGCGAATCGCGCCGGTGTGTCCGTTTTCTCCATCTACTACGGCGACTCCGGCATACGAGGTGGTCGCGCCAGCTTCAGTGGGCAGAGCTACCTGCAGCAGGTTGCCGATGGCACGGGCGGCGAAGCCTTCTATCAGGGCACCGGCAACCCGGTATCCTTTCAGCCCTTCCTGAAGCAGTTTCAAGCGGCGATTTCAGAAACGTACATTGCTACATTCGACGCGAATGCGAAAGGTGAGGGTCGTGAGCAGTTAGTTCGCCTGAAGATCAACTCATCTGTTCCAAAGTTGAAGCTGCGTCATGCGGAGCAAGTTCGGCCCGGCAATCATGAGGCAGTTCCCCAAGGCTAAGCCGTTCCCTATACCGGCGCGAGTCGTGGTTTGGATGCGCTGTGCAACAGATGAACCCGCGTTGATCGCGGGTTCACTTTGTTTGTAGGGCGTTTCTCGATGAGGTTACTTTTCATCCGCGGAGGGGCCGAAGGTGGCGGGAACTGGCTGGCCGAGGAGGCGAAGGTAGACGCCGAGTTGTGCGCGATGGTGGATCATGTGGTCGAGGAAAAGGTTGCGGTATGCGGAGTAGCGGGTGGTCGAGATCACGACTGTGCCTTGGCGAGATAGGGTAAAGGTTTCATCAAAGAATTCGTTCGGCGTGGATTTAAGGGTTTCGAGGATGCGAGCAGCAAGGACTTCGTACTCTGCGAGGAGTTCATCACGAGTGGACATGCGGAGGATTTTGCGGGGGTCTTCGGAGGTGCCCATGTTGACGCCGGAGGTGGTGAGGTAAAAATGAGCAAAGCCAGGGAGTTCGGCGGTGTGGCCGGCTAGACGGGTGAGCGGCATGGACTTTTCCGCGGATTTGAAGTCGTTATGGCCGTCAGGAACAGCCATGAGGACCTTACGGGTCTTTGCGAGCTCGGCTTCGAGTTCGGGGAGGAGGCGGCGGGAGAGGGTGTAAGAGTCGGTCATGGATTTGCCTCGTTGTCCGTTGTCCATTCGCAGTGATGAAGAACTGATAATGGACATCTGTTGCTTATATCTCGTCGGCGGAGGGGCCATAGGTGCCGGGGATGGGGACGTTGAGCTGGCGGAGGTAGACGCCGAGCTGGGCGCGGTGGTGGACGAGATGATTAACGCCCATCTCGCGGTATGCGGTGTAACGGTCTCCGGAGAAGATGAGGTGGCCGTTCCAGGAGAGGACCCATCTCTGGCGGAAGACCTCGTCCGAGGTGTTCTTGACGGTCGTGATGGCGGCGTCGGCGACCCGATCGAAATGGGCAAGTGCCTGCTGTTTGGTCTCCATGCGGAAGGGGACGAAGGGGGTCTTTCCCATGTCGAGGTCCGGGCTGGTGATAAGGGTGGTGAGGAACTCAGGCAGCTCTGCGACATGGCCGGCGAGATTGGAAAGGGACATGGATTTGGCATGGGGCTTGAAGTCGTTGTGACCGTCGGGAACGATGGCGAGCATTTTGCGGGTTTTGGCGAACTCAGACTCGAGTTCAGGGAGGAGCAGGGTGCGGAGGGTGGTGGATTCGGTCATGGGCAGTTCCTTTCAAGAGCAACTGCAAAAGCGCCCTAGCATTGGGCGGGCGGTGTTTTGTACGGTTCTCGACGCTTCGCGTTTTCAAGGGCCAACGCTTAGCAGGTTACAAGCCGGTTGCGTTGAAGCCGCAGTCGACGAAGGTGACTTCACCGGTAATGCCTGAGGCCAAGGGGCTGCAGAGAAAGGCGGCGGTGGCGCCGACCTCGGAGACATCCACGTTGCGGTGGAGCGGGCTTCGTTTCTCGACGGCGTCGAGGATGGTGGAAAAGTCGCTGATGCCGCGAGCGGCGAGGGTCTTGATGGGGCCGGCGGAGATAGCGTTGACACGAATCTTCTGCGCGCCCAGGTCGGAGGCAAGATAGCGGACGGCGGCTTCGAGCGCGGCCTTGGCGACGCCCATTATGTTGTAGTTGGGAAAGACCTTCTCCGCGCCGTAATACGTGAGGGTGAGGAGGGAACCGCCTTCGGGCATGAGCGGAGCGGCGGCGCGGGCGAGTGCGATGAGCGAGTAGACGCTGACGTCGTGGGCGATGCGGAAGTCTTCGCGGGCGGTGTTGAGGACCGTGTTCTTAATGTTGGGAGCGAAGCCGATGGCGTGGACGACGGTGTCTAGTCTTCCGTATGTCGAAGCTATTTGGGAGAAGACAGCGTCAATCTGGTCATCGAAGGCGACATCACATTGGAAGGTGCGGGTGTGTTTGCCGGAGGGGTTGGGGAGCTCGGCGGCGAGGGACTCGGCATCGCGCTGCAGGCGCTCGGACTGATAGCAGATGGCGAGGGTAGCGCCGGCTTCAGCGAGCTTCTGGCAGATGGCCCAGGCGATGCTGCGCTTGTTGGCGAGGCCGAAGACGACGGCGACTTTGCCGGTGAGATCGATCATGAAGTGAGGCTCCTCAAGGTCCGGGGTAAGGATAACAAAGCGAGAGGCCTAACACCGATTGGCACCGATCTGGAAGGCAATCAAGAAGGCAACGGCAAGAACCGGCAATGCATTGCGCGGACGAAACGGGGAAGAACCGGTAACGGCAAAATCTTTACCTCATAGGGCGGGAAGGAAGAACGCGAAGGGCGCAAGGAAGACGATCGGGTCATGAGATGAGCCAATCGTACTGCTCCGGGGTGAGGGGGACTACAGAGAGGCGAAACTGGCGAAAGAGAATGGAGTCCGCGAAGACGGAAGCTTTGCGGATCTCGTCCAAGGACTTTTCTGTCTTGAGGCGCTTGACGGGCTTGATGAGGACCTTAGGGTTCTTGGGGTCAGTGGCTTCGACGGATAGGACCTTTGCGGTGCCGACGGCGGCTTTGCCGGTATTGGAGTGGTAGATGACGAGCTTTTCCCCCTTCTTCATGCCTCGGAGATAGAGCAGGGCCTGGTTGTTGGCGATGCCGTCCCAGAGGGTCTCGCCGTCGCGGAGAAGGTTGTCGTAGGAGTATTTATTGGGTTCGGTCTTAAGGAGATAGGGCATGGAGTTCTCAGTTCTTCGTTGTCAGTTGTTATTAAGAGCTTAGCCGCCGAGGTCGATGAG
>CAXTRZ010000046.1:0-13236 GCA_964246715.1 uncultured Acidobacteriaceae bacterium
CCCTCTTCCTGACTTTCTGCAAGCTCGATCAATTCACTATATAGTTCCTGAAAATCGTCGTCACTGCTCCCGTCAAAATCCTCCGCATCCCGAGGGAGAGCAGCGTCAACTGTCGTCACGGTCGGCAGTCTAGATGCGAGAGTAATTGCCGCAGATCGCATAAAATCGTTTATTCCAACGCTTTTCTTCGCACTAGTTCCAGGTTGTGAGCCAGTACTTCGCTCACCAAAGCGGCCGGGGTTCAAATCGAAATAGGCATCCTCACCGCCGGAGATGGTGCGACTCCAGAAGGTGAGATCATTATGAACCGCGTTGTTGTAATCTCGGGACGCACGCTTTGTCGAAAGGCGGTTGACCCGCTCCGGAGCCAGAAGCTTTTTCCGCCCGTCCGAGGTGAAGACGTAACCCGGCTCTAAAAACAAACCGATGATGTCTCCCAGCCATTCAAAACGGTAGCTTACAGACTGATGCTCCCAATAAGTGATTACCCCTGTATGAGGAGATATTCTGGGCTTGACTACGGTGCGGGTCGCTCGCTTCAATCGGGCTTGATACTTCATAGCCACGCTGCCTTCTTCAGAGCGCGGGAAGTAGGCCCTCTTTCTTTTCTTGTCTGTGATGAGACCCAGTTCGTAGAAGTGTCTTTCCAAGGTTAGATTGAGGAGCCAGGTCAGCCGGCGCTCGCCATCTTCCAAAGAGACAAACTCCTCAAACGAAATATCTTCTATTGTTCCCTTATCTACTACATGTCGAAGTGGATTGTATCGGCTATCCAGTTCATAGAAACTGTAGATTCTGTCACCCAGAAACAAAAAGGGGGGCATGCTTTGATCCGGAAGTTGCGCCCAAATCTCGTTGAGATTTTTGCACATGCTGGTTGCGTGAAACAGCTCAGCCGGAGTTTCAGTCACCTCTAGAATGTTGCTGGCGTACCTGCTTGTAGTAAGCACTAGAGGGGAAGCTGTGCCCGTAATTTCGTCTACGGCTTCCGGACGACAGAAGATCTCAACAATGAAGCTACTGTTGTCCTCATTCGCACCAAACCGTACCTCGCCCCCATTTTCCCGAACAGCTTTATAGACGTCTGCCAGACCGGAACCACGTTTGTCCATCACGCCGCCCCCGTAAAACAGGTCGGCCAAGACCGGATTGCGGTAGCCCTTAATTCCCCTGGCGCCTCGCTTGATCTCTTCTTCGATCGATTCGTTCTCGACGCTACGGCGAACTTCCTCGACCAACCCACCAGGATTGGTTATCCGAATTCGAGTTGGCTCAATTTCGATCTCTACCAATTCATCTCGCCCGTAGTCTCGGTGAACGAGAGCATTGACCACGATCTCCTTCAAGGAGAGGGGCGGATACGGCATCACATTTTCTGAGAATTCACCCTTGAGACGAAAGGGTCGATTGAACGCGCTCAAAATATCGTTCACTTGGTCGTATTGAGACCACAGATTTCCTTCGATAGTTCTTTCGGCCGACTCTAGGGCTGCACCATTGCCAGCCATCGCATCCCTTCCATCATTCCCCACACGAGCTAACCATCGTGCTGTCCCACGAACGGTCAACCTGATCCTGCCAGATTGGACGATGTCCTGAGGATGCTTACCAAACAGAAGATATCCGGCTCTCGTAACGCAAGAGCGGTGCTCGTCGTTAAACGCTGCCAGATTGAGATTATGAAGCTGCTCGGTAAGCCACGCTCTGTCCGGATGAACAGGGAAACGGATTCGGAGTGTCTCGCAGTACTTCAAAATTCTCGCACTGACGGTCGACCATTCAAGTTCTTCCGTCTGTTGAGGCGTTAACGTCTGTGTTTCGAACGATTGACTTTGGGTTGAGCCAGCGGTTGAGCGAGCGGTCTCCCGAAACGACTCAGCATTTTCGTGCATCTTCCAAAGGTCGCGGGAAAACAGTTCATCGAATCCATCAATCTCGACTTGTGTGAAGTTGGATCCAATGATCTTAGCGAAGTCGCTGACTAGCACAGGCAGATCATGCTTTGCGTCAGACCTGATGGTGCACCAGAACACGCCGTGGCAGAAATTGTTGGTGGCCGACGCGTTCTGGGCTAGCAAATGCTGCATCACTGAAGCTTCTGCCCCCCGATAGCCGATGACAATGAGGGGATGATCCTGAAGCAAAGGTAGCAGACGCTCCACAAGCTGAGAATTGAGCGTCTGCACTTCCTCGACCAAATTCTGGTCCGTGTAGTGCTCAATCGACCCATGAAGATAAACCAGTTGAGGATTAGGAGGACTGGTTGAAAACTTCACAAGATCCGCCGGAATCTGGATAGACGTAAGATAGTGCGGTCGACCTTTGATGGCTTGCATCCGCGGTAAAATGGAATCAAAGTTTGTTGTAAGAACTGTCTGGATTGTTCCTAAATGAAGAAATTCGACCAGCTTCTCATAGCCTGGACTTGGGTCCACCTGCGGCCTCAGAAGATGCTGAAAGAACTCTTTTCTGCTTTGTCGTGGGCGCAGCAGATGTTCGACCACATAAGGATAGTTGTCTGCTGGATCGACACTTCGGTCATACCAGCTCTTCTCTTCGAGCCAAGGAACCCAATCACTTCGATGAAGCGGGTGCTCTTCGGTCCATCCATGTTCTCGCCGATACGCCCAACGAGCCACTCGTTCTAC
The DNA here is from genome assembly GCA_964246715.1 of uncultured Acidobacteriaceae bacterium. Classification (GTDB taxonomy): domain Bacteria; phylum Acidobacteriota; class Terriglobia; order Terriglobales; family Acidobacteriaceae; genus Edaphobacter. Next base: position 2,649 of record CAXTRZ010000046.1, read on the forward strand.
GACACCACCCGCTAGCGGGATTCCTGAGCGGAGGGAGGCCCCTGCGCCCAACAGCACAATCGGGCTCGGCTCGCCGATCAGCGTGCTGTATAGCTGTCCGATGGTGCCAATCGTGATCGTGCTTTGCTGCAATGATTTGACGCCTCCCGAGGATCAACCTCTTGGCTTCCAGCTTCGTCATATCTTCTCCATGATAGCGTTGGTTCAGAGCTGAGAATCTGTCCTTGGACAGCAACGCTGTATTGCATCAGAGATGCGCTGGTCGACGGCTTTCCGCTGGAAGCAGCCACCTCGCTCGCTCGGCAGCACTGAAGCAACTGCCGGCTCAATGGGTGCAAGATCGCAATGCACTCAGCGTGTCCTGGATAGGCACCAATAGGTCCGAATGCGTTTACCTCGACCGCTGTTGAGCTGAATCCTTGCGCACTCCTCACTGGTGTGGTCGCGAGTAGAGAAAAGCGCTAAGCAGCCTCATCTAATTCTTCGTCCTGGTCGGCCTGCTGGTTCTCTGCGGCTTCGGCCAGAATCTCCTCTTCTTCGTCTACTTGCTCTGCGCTTGGGGACTCAGCCGCAGGGGCATCGAACAGGCTGAAGTTCTTCGGTTGCTCCGGTTTGACGGCCTCAACCGGCTTTACGGCCGCAACGGGTGTAGCAGGATCGGTCTTTCCTTGATCCTTCTTCGCAGGCAGCTTCTTCGCGCGCGCTTCAGCCTGAGCGGCTTTCCCGGCTGCGTCCATTTCAGCTTTCGCTCTGTCGAGCGTGCTTTTGAGCTGCAGGTGAGCTGCGACGAAATCGACGATAGAGGATGGCAGATCGCGGTCGAGCTCTTCGGCGGTTCCGGTGAGCTTGAAAGGCGTCGTCAACGCGGTGTTTTCGCCATCCTGCAGCTTCTTCGGGATGATGTTTACACTGATTTGATCGTCGTCGAGGCGGGTTACGGTCAGCAGCACGGCGCGCTGTCGCAGGTAAGGGGCAAGCTCCTTGAACATGGCTTCTCTCCGGGGGTAGGTCAATCAGGTGGTGACCCCCTTCTCGTCGGCTTCTTGAGTTCAGGGTCATCCCAGTGGATGGTGTGGCGGCGTCCGAACGCCAGCGCTTCGTTGTAGGAGGCAGGTTCGTGCTCTCGTTGCCATAGGAGGCGGTACAGTGCATCGACCGCCGACTTCATCACAACCTTCATCTCGTCGTCGGAGATATGGGAGACCTCCGGTTTGCCACTGCAGACCGCACAGGGCTTTCCCGCGTGCAGGTTTTCGATGGGTCCATTGCGAAATGCCAGCGCAACGATTGCTTTTGCTTCCATAGCCAAATCATGATCGAGCTTCATCTTCATGGGCAGTCTCCGGCACATTCCCACCATACCGCCGCGGCCGCTATCAAGCCTTACATCGTCTCGCAACTATGTAGCAATTTTCCGCGTGCGCCGTCTAGTTCTGGACCACAACGTTGGATCGACGGGCAGCGCGCTTGTCTGTCCGGTCCTCGCATTGAAGAATGCGCCATGATAGCTGAGCTTGCCATAACGAAACAGTTGACCCAACATCGCAAGCGCGTTCATTGCGAGTGTCTGGTTGATGAAGGGTTCCTGACGGTCCAATGCCTCGACCGCGGAGCAACTTGGCAGAGTATCTTCCCCGGAGTCGGCGTCGACTATCTCGGGAAACAATTCGCTTACTGTGCGCAGGCGTTCAGCCTTGCGCCGGTTTCTCCTATTCAATGGCTGGCCGAGAACATACTGTCCACTGGCAGCGTTGTTGCCAAGGTCCAGCCAATAGCAGCTGTTGCTCAAGGCGCGCGTAAACGATTCGGCTAAGACCTTTCTTGCTTCGTGTGTGTCGACGCAACTGATCACGACATCCGGGACGGGGTCGCGATGACGGTCAAAGGAGCGCGCATGGAATCGGTTGGGGATGGCCGCCCACTTCGTTCCCCAGAAAATGTTGATGCGGTTGATCAACACGGTGGCTTTGTTCTGACCGATGTCGGACGCTGAGAACGGCTGACGAACGCAATTGGTCGCGGAGACCGTGTCGGCATCCATCATGGTCACGTCGAGCCCGCTCGCGTGCCCCCAAACCCGCATCGCCTGATCGAGATATGGCAGGTTCATCGCGATGGTGCTGCCCGTGCCACCCGCTCCTACGATCAGCACGCGGACTGGTCCTCGACGCACCAGGTCCGAGGGCAATCTATGCTCGATACGCATGCTTAGCCTCTCTCTCCGCGCACGAACTGCGCCAGCGTCTGGGGAAGGACGATCAAGGTTTCCCGCGGAAACGATCTCCGCTTGGCCGCTAAGGATACCCACAGCTCCTCGAATCCTCCGGGATGGCGCGTCAGGCGCCCCACGTTGGCATGGGTGAAAGCGCTCTCATAGAACCCTCGTTCCCAATCCGCAATCGAGGACACCGTCCCGGAATTCGGGCGGCGCATGGAGCCGGTACAAACGCGGCCGTTGTCGGAGAGATTCCAGAACGGCGCGACGGCCAATCTCGTCGCGGCATCAGGACGCCTATTCTCCGTGAGGGCGCGGATCGCAAGATCGCCGTCCTTCACACGCCATGCTAACGGCGGCTGCGGAAAGACTCGTCCATTGAGCCCTGCGGCTTTGTCCTCGGAGTTCTGATAGAACATCTGCCGTCGCCGCGCCGGCGTCCACCATGCGATCATCCGGTCGCCTTTCGCGAGGATGTTCTCTGGCAGGACCTCCGCGTCAGAGCTCCCACTCAAGGAGCGCACAAGCGAGTCCACAAAAGCGACCGTAAGCGGTTGAGCGGGACCAAGCGCAGGAGGAGCGTCCTTCTGAAGCGTCACTTCGTGGCGGGTTACGAAGCTCTTTTGGCGGTCTCCATACACCAGAAGCGCTTCACGCAGCTCGAAGCGATGGTTCTCCCCGATCGAGACATGTATCTGCATAACTGTTCTCCCACTTCTCCCACTCTTGCAACTCCTCCACCCATTGGAAGAGCTCATGGTTGAACATGACGAAGCGCTCTACGATTCGGACCGCCTGCCGCACTTCCTTTGAGTTCTGCGGATGGAAGGCCACGCCTATGGCGGGTTCTGAAGATCCTTCGAGCATGTATTGACCTTCTTCATCGAAGCAGGCGGTGATGGCGTCTCGCTCTTTGAACGCCACCAGCAGGGATGGCAGCGGCGGGCTGTCGTAGTTGCCCTCTTCGATGAACTGGTTTGATGGGCGAAGACGCACCCGGGAGAGCTGTTGCAACTTGTGCAGTCGCTTGATCCAGGAACCGTAGCGGCCGTTGTCGTGTTTGCGCAGGAGCTTGCGAGCGTTCAGAATCCATTGATCGTGGCCACCTTTGTGCAAGCTCAGTCGAGTGCAATCTGGCAGAGCTTTCTCCACTCCGGGAAACTCATATTGGCCCTTGTTCTCCTCTCCGTCCTCCTCGGCATACTCTTGTAGCCGTTCCTCGTACTGGAGAGCTTCGTCGTGATTGTAGATACGCATCACGCGATAGAGCGCGTAGGTGAGTGTCCAGTAGAACGCCGCTCCGAGTCCCGGTTCTTCTGCTTCGAGTGCTTCGATTGCTGGCCCGATCTTGAGATAGCCTGAGCCGCCGCAAGCCACAGTAACAGCCAACTGGCCATGTCCGATGACCTCATCGAAACCTTCGCGCTCGGCCACATCGCTCACATCCAGGTGATACTCGACGTTACGCTGCAAGAGGTTCCAGCGTTCCTCCCTAATCGCGCGCATGATCGCGTGTTTGGCGAACACTAGGGCGTTTTCGCCGCACTCCTTCCAGCTATCACACGTTGCAAGGCCTTCCCGGACCAGAGCGGCGCAAAGCTCGTACACGAGCTCCGCACGGAACTCGTGGCTGTACTCGGTGGGCAGTCCGGCCAGGGACGGGAGGGCCTGGAGAAACGCCGGCGCCAGATACGCTATGCCAGGGGCGGCAGCATCTCGGTAGGAGCCGGGAGAGACTGATTGCTGTTTGCTGCGTATTGGTTGATGGCCTCGGTCACGATCCGAGCGAGTGCGATGGATTCTTTGCATTGAAGGTGCCTCGCGAGTGCCTGGCTTGTCTCCGGAGGCGGCGCCGCCGCCTTTGCGGCAAACAACGCAATCAATTCCTCCGGGCTCATGGTGGACGCGGACATCGTTTAGCCCTTAGTGCCGATGGCTCGGCTGAAGGTGTAGCGCAAAGCGGAACCGGTATCTTCAGGTCCGGTGACCGACGCCGTAGCGATCTCCGGGTACGCGGGAGTGAGAAGGTCGCGGACCTGGTCCACCGTCAACTGAGGGCCAGGATCAGGGATTCGCACGCCGTTGTACTGGAACTCGCGCGGAAGCATTTCCGTCTTGAGACTGCTCATCTCTGTTCTCCTTCTTGAACATCGCTGGGGTGGGGTTTGGATTGAAGCAAGCGGTGCCAGTAGTGATCGGCGATGCAACGACCCATACTGCGGCGCAACAAATCCAGCGTCTCAGCTTCGTCGAGAACGTAGGCAAAGAACTCGTGCCTATCGCGCAGAGCCCGAGCGGCGCGATGGTTGCCATCGATCACCGGCATGCCACATCCGCTGGGCAAAGTCACCATGATGCCCGGCCCGAGGGATGTAGGAAGATGATCGGCATGCTCCCAGTCGATGTGCGCGTTCTCAAGCCAACTCTCCAACGGAGGACGGTTCACGAGATGCGGGGCATGGCCGCGACAAAGTTCCCTCGCGACGCCGATGTTGAACCGGAGCGAAAGGATCTCGTAGAACTCCTCTCCCTGGTTAGCTTCTTCAGCGTTAGTGAAGGGACAGCGCGGGCAATCGGTGTGGCGACGGAGCGGAACAATAGGCATGAGGGTACCTGCGAGACCGAGTGCGAACAAACAGAAAGCCCGGCAGACGCCGAGTTTTTGTGGGGGCACGTTGTCAATGGAGGAACTGGAGGATGCTAGAACTCAGGCATGAGTGAGCGGACGGCATCGAGACCAGACGCGGCCACAACGATGAGGTCGGGAGAGCAGCCGGTGTTGTCTGCTGAGTCCATCAAATCGCGTATCGCCTGTTTCAGCGAGTCATCTGCAAAGTGGTTCGGAGCCCAACTTGGGCCGGCGTTGAAGATCAGGTCGTCGACCGCTTCGACCTGGTTGTCCTTCACGAAGATGGTGCCGCCATCGTCGCGGTCCTCACCTTCCCAGGTGATCTCGCCGTTCAACACATATCCGCGCGGGGTCAAATAGTGTTCGGTCAAGAGCCTAAGCCACATTCGAACACCGTAACGGCTCTCGTCTTCTTCGGGGAAAAGGCGATCTCTATCTTCCGAGATCTCCAGCAAGTCAGCATGGTATGGCAGGTCTGGCTCTGGACTCGCGGCGATCGCCGCGAACAGCTCTCGTGTCTCTTCGGTCTCCACACGCTTCATTGCCGCGCGCAACACCGTCGCGTCCCCCTCAGTCAAAGCCGGAGTGATCGCCACCTCGCCGTCATAGTAGACGCCGTAGCCCATAGATTCCTCCTTCAGGCATTCGTACGTTGGAATGGAACAAAGACCTGCCGCTGTGGTGCTCGCCGAAAAACGTGTTCAAAGTGATCCGTGCTAGAAGAGGCATCCCTGCACAGGAGCACCCCCGTTTTTCAAGATCGCGGAGGAGTCATTCGCTAAAGTCTCGTGCTCTTGTGCCCCGTTGGGAATCTGGGTCGCAGCAGGGCGATACTTTGCTTGAAGCCGCTCCAGGATTTCCATCTCGGCGGCATGCAAAGACTCAGCTGCTTTCAGTTCGTAACGTCCAAGGTAGTTTCTCTTCCGGATCTCCCGCTGAAGGGCACGCTCTACGTCACAGAAGGTGAATGCAGGATCGCCCCAACAAGGTCAGTTAAGCGCATGGTCGAGAAAGCGCAGGCGGTCCGCGTCGCAGCCGAACCAAGTGGAGTAAAAGGTAGCTCGGTCGTAGTGCGCGATGTGCCCGAATGTGTTGCATAGTCGGCTGTAGAACTTCTCGGTAAAAACACTCTGCTTCCACTCGGCGTCTACGAAATGGAGGAACGCGTTGCCGTAGTCCGCCTTATCAGCAGCTGTAGAGAACTTCGTCGGAAGGAAGTCCGTTGAGAGAAAGGGCCCTTTGGCCATGAACATCTCCACGCAAAAGGAAAGGGCCAGCCGCGAGGCTGACCCTTCTTTGCCTGTTGAGCGAAGCCAAAGTCGAGTGGCCTCGTTGGAACTGCTTTCCCGCTTGCTACGCTACCACTCTTCTGTCCAGTTGTGATGGGAAGTAACGCAAGAGACATCACAGCAACACGCATCTCACCCAAACAATTTGAGCTGCGCGTCATCCTGGATTGCTGTCGGCCAGAGAGAAGCCTTGTTGCGCTTCTTCGCCGTGACCGGAGGTTCGACGAGATGGATACCGGTAGAGACGGGGACAGGATCGAGGCTCACGACTACGGGCAGGTGGAGCGCGGAACTCCGCTCTTGCTCTGCCTCTGTGACTTCTGGACGGGGCTGTGTCTTCTCTCGTTCGTGATCCAGCTCTCGCCAGATGGCGTCGGCGGATTGACCAACACCTGCTTTCTCGACCAGTTCGCGCGCCATAGCGCTCATCAGGTCTTCGTCAGCATCAAGAGACTGCAGTCCTTCTCCAGAGAACTTGCCCTCCATCATGAGCGCGACCAACATCTTCTTGCCCATCAGACGGAGACAGGTCTCCTGCATCGTGCCCGCGTAGGTGACGAACTTCACTTTGACGGGATGCCGCTGTCCGATCCGCCAAGAGCGCCGGCTGGCCTGCCGCAAGGTATGCAATGAGTAGCCGGTCTCGTAGAAGTAGAGCGTTGGAAAAGCCAGCAAATCGAGACCCGTCTCCACCAGTTTAGGGTGACAGATCACAACCTCTGCACCGGCTTTCAGCTGCCGGTCGTACCAGTCCTCCCGCTTATCGGTAGGGACGGAAGAGCGAAGAACCGCGACGCAAATGCCGGCCTGTTGCAAAACCGTCTCAAGCCGCAGAGTGACGTCTTTCTCGCCCGTAAACGTCGCGTAGATCTGGCACCGGCGCCCTTGGCGCAACTCCTCCTTGACGTCCGCGATCAGTTCACGCTCTTTGGCATAGAGAACATCCTGTGCCAGGTTCTCGGGCGTCGTGACGAGAAACTTCTCATACTCCTTCGTAGTCGGATCGAAGGCTCGTGCCCAGACCTCCTTGAAGCCGTACGGATGGTCGGGATAAAGGAGAAGGGTGTTGAGCAGGATGCTCATCAGGCTCTTGTTGCCGCGATGCGCCTGCATCGCGTTCCGAATGTCCTCTTCCAGCTGTTCGTAGGCAGACTTGAGCCCTGCGTCCATCTCGACGGACAAGACGCTCTCGTCATATCGGGGCAGATTGTCCGAGATGTCCTCAAGGGATAGGAACGCCGTTGTGTTCATCAGGAACTTTCCGAAGAGCAACGGCGATGCTCCGGGCTTACGTAATACATGGATCGTCTTCTTTGTTGCTCTCGAACAGGCGTTATCGGCTTCTTTAACCTTCTCGACGGTTTCGAGGACACCATACTGCTCTTGGAAATCACGCCGGCCTTGCCCGCCATACGCAAAGCCTTCGGCAACCATGACGCGCGGTTCCATGCGAAAGAAAATATTGAAGAGATCGTCCGCATAGCCGCCCATCAGAGTCCCGGTGAGCGCGATCAACCGTTGAGCCGCCCGTCCCAGCACACCGAGGCCGTTGCCCTGGGCGGTGTCGCCCGCGAGTTGATGGAGTTCGTCCGCAATCGCGAAGTCGAACCAGCCGCGCATGTAGCGGCCGATGTACTCGATCGGCGCCATACGCTGAATGCGTGTCCGGTCGGCCTGCCAAAGCGCGGAGAACCTTGTCATCCCCAGCTTTGGCGATGTGAGGGTCTCAGCGACCTTTAGCTTGTCATCGAAATCGAGGGATGTCAGCTTCTCCCGCTCAGAATCCAAAATGGCGAGGCCTGAATCCGGGTTCACAATCGACCCGAGGTTGGGTCCGGACTTCGCTTTGAGGTAGACGTGGTCCCAAAAGTAGCCGAGCTTCCCCTTGTCCTTGCCGATGATGAAGAAAGCTGGTCCGGGGAAACGCTTGCGCCACTCGCGACGTCCCATGCGTCGCATCTCGGCAAGTGTAAGGTGCTTGCCCTCATACACGGTCTTACCCTTGCTCAGTTTCACCTCGCAGATCCCGTGCTGCTTTTTGGGATCGCCGCCATTGCGCATGTCCTCGATCAGGAAAGCTCGCGCGCGCGGGACGGTAAGCAATACCTCGCGTGCCCACTTGTGAGTGATGTGGGATGGGCACATGACGAGTGTTGTGCTCGGGCGACCGCCTGTCATGACATGGATGGTCCCGAGGGCCATGAACGTCTTGCCAGCGCCGCACTCAGCGACGATGCGCGCCGCTTTTGCCTTGCGCAAATACTTGGCAGTGCCGGTGATGGCCAGGCCTTGGGCAGGGAGCGCCTTTCGCAGCAGCGTTGCGACCGCAGGGGCGATCGCGTCCTTGGTGCTCTGGAGCGGCGGGTAGGTCTCAAGGATGCGCGCGCCCAATTCTGCTGCGTGAGCGCGGAGATAGTCGAAGGTGGTCTCCATTGAGATACCTCGTGGAATCATGATTGGGTAGTGACGAATGGAACACAAATAGAGAAGGCGCTCTGGCGAGCGCCTTCAGGACGAAGTAGAGCTGCTGAAAGCTAAGCGGCAAACCTATCTGCCGATTCGAGTGCCTTATCGGCCAGGATGGACCGCAGTGCCCCGTCGAGGGAGAACTGGGGCCACGCGATCGGACCGTTTCTGTCCGGGAAGTTGAGCACCCTGGAGAGTAATCCGTCTCCAATCCAATCCAGCAATTCCTCGGTCGTGGCTGAAATGAGGACGGGGCGGCAGCCAATCCCGTCGATGTCCTTGATGCGCTTCTCCCTTTCCAGGACTCCGAGGACATGATCCGCCCACGTAGGATCGCCGGGCAGTCCAAGAAAGCTCACAAGGGTACCCCATGCTTCATCTCTTTCATAGCGCATCAGGATTGTCCTACCCACGCCTCCATTCGCATGTAGCTCTTGCGAGGCTGCAACCACGTGGCGCACAGGATGTTTGCGGTCGGCAAGAATAACCGATCCCTTGTAGCAAGAAGGGTTCTCTCCAAGGGAAACTTGCTTGCTCGTCCCGTCGGGAAAGCTCAACGTAAACGTGGCTTTCTCGTGGATTGCAGCCGTGACCGCTCCAATGTCAGAGTCGTTCCCGAAGGCGCTCAAGAGATGAGCCTTACGATCCTCCCCGATATAACGATCCACTCGAACCCGTATCCGAGTCGATATCTTCTCCGTCGCCCGCTGGTATTCAAGCAGCCCGAGCCTCAGATGTGCGTTCCGCATCTTCCTCTCCTTCCGGCTTTGCCGGCGTCTCCGTCAGCTTATGAGTCCGGCCATTGGCGTAGACCAACCGGAGTTCGTTGGTCCATCGCTGCCGGTGGTGGACAATCTGCGTGTCGCCATCATCTTCGACGAAGGTTGTGACGTGCTTGACCGATCTCCAACGGGCGATGTGTCTTTCTTCGCCGTGGCCAAACACCCCGTTCAAAAGACCGGCTGTGCATAGCAGTCCTACATGACCACCATGCAATGGAGTGATAGGCCGGCCCGTTGCGACGTCCTCGTGAGGCATCAAAAAAGGGATTGTCTGTTTCCACGCTCCGGACTTCGGCAGCAGGTCTTCGAGTTGGTCATATGGCAGCCCACGATAACTGATCGCGGTTTCACCAGTAGGTGGTACCGAATACGTAGCGCAGGAAGTCGGAGTCAATTCACGCAGGTCGTGGAAGCTACCATACGGGCTGATGCTCTGAAGCAGTCGCTTATTGTCTTCGAGGACTGTGCCTCGGATATTTCGGCGCACCCCAAGTACCGCGATCTGCCGAAATCGAACCGATTCATCATCAGTCGTACGCAACACAGTCAGTCTGCCGAAATGAGAGGCGAGAACCCCGGCACAGTCATGGAGCCGTTCGAAGGGGATAATGAGAACCAAAACGCCCTCGGGAACAAGCCACCGGTAGGTGTGCTCGAGAAATAGTCGCTCCATTCGGCTGTTTGCGACCGACCCGATCTCGGAGTCGTACGGAGGATTCAGATAGAGCAGGGAGAACGATTCGGCTTTTGCCAGCGCGTCGAAGGCGTTGCCCTGAATGGTCTCGATGCCCGTGGAATTCGCGGCCTGCGCTCGATCTGCATCGAGTTCGACACCATAGAGTCGAACTCGGGCATTGCTGGTGATGAGTCGAAGCGCAGTTCCTTGTCCCACGCAGGGATCGACAGCAGAAGCTGGTTGAGGAAAGGAGAGAAGAGCGCGGAGTTTTGCTCCTTCACTCTCGGGCAGTGGGTAATAACCCATCTTCAGGCGTGCGACATTGCGCATCGAGTCATCTCTGGCGTCGACGTGGAAAGCCATTGAGAATCGTTGATTGTTTTCCGAGATATCTTAGTGAAGTGAACCGCGTTTTGCGGGAGTCAATAAGGATTGTCGAGTCGGGTGGTCTTGGTGTTCAACTCTGCACGAGTGGTCATGAATGATGTTTGCACTTCGTTATCAAGATGGTTGTGCGGGTCATTCCAGACG
>CAXTRZ010000047.1:0-5300 GCA_964246715.1 uncultured Acidobacteriaceae bacterium
GCGGTAGGGCGTGCCCTGGAGGGTTCCGGTCTCAACCATGCCGGAGGAGGTGTGGAGGCTGTCGGGGTCGCGGTCGGGCTGCAGGGTCTTGTCCGCGGCGGCGCGGGCGCGTGACGGTGCGAAGAGGGCCAGAGCGCAGACGGTAAGGGCGAGGCATCGGGTGAAAACGCGAGGCTGGATCTTCATGCGGGGTTCGGCGTGGGTTCTCGGCACGTGGGTGTGTGGAACGATTTTACGCTGTCACTGGAAGGATGGCGGAATGGAGAGCGCGTGCGAAAGGCAGACGGGCTTCCGCTGATCCCTACACCACCTGGGGGATGCAGGCGTCTTCTAGTGGCCGAACTTGTAGGCGATGCCGAACGAGATGATGGGGAAGAAGCGCAAGGGGGCGATATCGTGGATGATCTCGTTCTGCTCTTCGAGCAGATTGGCCTGGGCGTCGGGGTCGGTGGCGATGGACTGGCAGTCGCCGGAGTTGTCACAGGAGCTGCCCGCGAGCTTGAAGAGCGCGGTGGGCTTGCGGATGTACTGGAAGCCGAAGTCCATGGGGAAGGTGATGTTCTTGTCCTTATGGGGGATCATGTTGCCGAAGCCGGCGGTAAGGCGCGGGGCGATGCTGCTGCCGAAGTTGATGAAGGCGGTGCCGTGGATGGGGTCGGCGGGATCGGAGGTATAGTCCTGGTCGTTCAGGTTGATGATGCCGTAGCCCGGAATGAAGATGACGGCGTTGTAGTTGCTGTGGTTATGGAAGGAGTGGCGGTCAGAAAAGAACCAGTCCACGCCGGCGTGGACGTTGCTGAGGTGGAGGGTGCCGTCGACGGGAACGCTGTCAACGGTGAAGCTGGTGGTGTAGTTGAAGAAGCCGACGCCGCCTCGGAGATTGAAGCGGGTGTTGAGCGGGGTGGCGAGTTCAATGCCGACTCCGCCGGTGCCGAAGGTGAGGCCGATAGCCATGGTGGAGAAGGGCCGGGTGTGGGAGGCGACGGCCAACGGCGGACGGAGCGCGCTGACCATTCCATGAAGAGCGGTATGAGGGGTGGTACTGGAAAGAGCGGAGGGAGTGTCCGGCAGGGAATCCGATGAGGAATCCGGGGCCGGTTCAGGCGTGGAGGAGGTGGAGTAGGGTGTGGCGGAGGCGAGAAGGGGGGTGAACTGGCCCGGGGCTGTGCCGGTCGCGGCCGCGAGAGCGGCGCAGGCAAGGAGGGAGAGGAGGATCTTCACAGTCGTACTCCAGCGGGATCTTAGTTGAGTTCACTGGCAGAAGAGGGAGACACGTCTCCCCTGAGCGCCGTGTGCGGCGTATGGAAGACTCAATGCGGTGCATGGTGCGAGGCTTGTGGAGGGGCTCTTCGATTGCGACCTCAGAGGGTGGCTTGTGAGTCTGATTATAGGGTTTTCCGCGGCAAGTGTGGGGATCGTGCGCGCTACAACGAACGTGTGACGAAAGTCTTGCAGGGTACGGTATTACGTTTCCGTGACTTGCGCTCAGGTTCCCATGCGATGGAGTGGCGCAGCGCTTGAGCAATACAAGGGACGGTTGTGGCGAAGACGGGGCGAATCTACAATCAGAACGGGAGGATGAGGAGTGCCGTGTGAGCGCCGCCGCACAATTCGCGCAGGTACAGCAGACCGATCGCTTTGGCTTCCTGCACATCGACCTGAACAGCTTCTTCGCGTCCGTGGAGCAGCAAATGCACCCGGAGTACCGGGGCAAGCCGGTAGGGGTGTGCGGCACCATGGCGGATACGGGCGCGTTGATCGCGGCAAGCTATGAGGCGAAGGACCTGGGGATTTACACGCTGACCAAGGTGGGGGAGGCGAAGCGGATCTGCCCGGAGATCATTCTGGTGAATGGATCGCACAGCCAGTATGCGGAGTTTAGCCACAGGATTGCGGCGGCCGTGGAGCGATGCTGCCCGGTGGCGCATACGCCTTCGATCGACGAGATGGTGTGCCAGTTGATGGGACGCGAGTGCGAGCCGCCGCGGGCAAGGGCGATTGCGCTAGAGATCAAGCAGGCGATCAAGGATGATGTGGGCGAGATGCTGCGATGCTCGATTGGCATGGCCCCGAACCGGTACCTGGCGAAGATTGCGAGCGATATGCAGAAGCCGGATGGACTGATTGGGCTGCTGCCGAGCCAGTTGCCGCGGGCGATCGCGCATTTGAAGCTGAGGGATCTGCCGGGAGTGGGGGCTCGCACCGAAGCGAGGCTGAACCGCAAGGGCATTACGACGATGGAGCAGTTGCTGGCACTCGACCGGCCGGGGATGCACAAGCTGTGGGATTCGGTGTGGGGCGACCGGCTGTACCACTGGCTTCGCGGGGCTCATACGGGGGATAACGGGGCGCCGGTGCCGAGCGAGATGCAGAAGAGCCTGGGGCACAGCCACGTGATGGGGCCGGAGTTTCGCACAGACGAAGGCGCTTGGGCGGTGGCGCACAAGCTACTGCATAAGGCGTCCATGCGGCTGCGGATGGAGAAGTTCTACGCCGCGGCCATGACGGTGACGATCAAGTATGCGCTGACGCGGGAGCAGGCAGAGGCGGTGGGGGTGAAGCAGCACTCGAGCGGGATCAAACAGCCGGGGTGGGCGATGGAGGCGAAGTGCAAGGACTGCCAGGATACGCTTTGGCTGCTGTTCGTGCTGCGGAACGTGGGGAAGCAAAGGCCCCGGGGAGACCGGTACGAACGGCCGTTCTTTGTGGGAATAACGCTGCGCGAGCTGATTCCGGAGGACGAGCATCAGGCGTCACTGTTTGGGGATCCAGACAATCGGGCGGGCTTGTCCGCGACGATGGATAAGCTGAACCTGAAGTATGGGCACACGACGCTGCACTTTGCCGGGATGCTGCCCGCGCGGGAGACGGCGCCGACGCGGGTCGCATTTACGCAGATTCCGGTGCAGTATGGGGTGGAGTATATGTAAGGCGAGGAAAGTGGGCGGATTTACCGGGATTTTGATCCCATAAGGGGTTTGCACGATTCCCCTTGTCGTTGCGTTTGTGGTTCGTGCTATTGTGAGTGCCAAGTGAACTCCCCGTAAGGCGTTTTCCCCACTCCCCCGCCGGCGATACGTGTGCCGGTTTTACCTGGATCGGACCGTAGAGCTGGCTCCCCGCCCGGGAGCGTGTACGACAGGAGGCCCCATGTTGAAGAGAACGTTCCCCGCTTTATCCTTGGTTTTGCTGGCTGCGCCGCTGGCGAGCCGTGCGTCCGAACAGCTGGTTCCGGCCGGCTCCCTGATCCAGTGCACAGTGGAGGAGGCGAAGATCTCGTCAAAGACGACGGCGATCGGCGACCCGGTACTATGCAAGGTGAGCCACGTGGAGGTGCATGGACGATCCGTCTTGCCGTACAACAGCTACCTGGTGGGACACTTTGAGGATTACAAGGATCCGGGCCACCTGGTGGGCAAGGGCTGGATGGAGCTGAAGTTCGATCACATGGTCATTGAACCGGACCAGGAGCTGGCGATCGACGCCCGGGTGATTGAAGTTCCCAAGTACAACGTGGACACGCAAGGGCGGATTCTGGGCAAGGGACATCCGGTGAAGGACACGGTGGAGTGGATGATACCGGTGCTTTGGCCGATCGACCTGATCAACCTGCCGCGGCGCGGACCGCGTCCGGTATTGAAGGCGGAGACGCGGCTGACGCTGAAGCTGATGGACGACCTGGGGATTCCGTCGCGGGATGAGCCGGTGCGGCAGCAGGCGGCGCTAATTGAGCGCAACGCTCCGCAGCCGCAGCAGTATGTGCCCACGCCGCAGCAGTATGCGCCTCCGCAGCAGGCATACGCCGCGCCTCCGCAGCAGATCATCTACAACAACTACAACACGCCTCCGCCGCAGTACAGCCAGCCCAGCTACTATCCGCCGCAGCAGACGACGGTCGTGGTGGCCACGCCTCCGCAGCCTCAGCCGCAGGTGATCTATAACTATCCGCCTCCGCGCGTGGTGGTGCCGTACGGGTACCCGCCCCCGGCGTACCGGTATGGCTTTCCGTATGGGCCGGCGTACTGAGCGATTTGGAAGGTGAAAGGGAGGCTGAGCCATGTGGGACGTGGCTCAGCCTTTTGTTGTGCGGCGGATCAGCGGACGCCGGGCAGGCCGGCGCCGGGATCGCTAGACACCGGGGCCGTGGCAGGAGCAACCTCGACGCTGAAGCCCTCAGCCGGGGCGGTGCAGACGCCGGTGGGATCGGTGATGGTGTACTTGACGAGGCGCCGGATGGCGGGGCCGGCGAGCGTGCAGGCCGTCATGGTGGTGCCGGCGTTGTTGGCCGAGATGGCGGCTCCGCAGGCGGTAGTGAAGTCGCTGGAGCCGGGAAGGTCCTGAACGATGAATGGCGGCTTGCCCGGCGGATTTGAGGCGAGGCCGGTCTGCCTAGTCCAGGTGAGTCTCGTGCCCAACAGGATGGGCATCGTGGTGGGCGGATACCATAGGTTTGACGATTCCACGGAGATCCTGTGGTCGGAGCCGCAATCGATGAAGGCCTGGATGGTTCCGGAGTTGGCAGGCGGGTACAGCGGGTGATGCGGCTCGACGGGCTTGCCGGGTGGGATGGGCGGAAGAAAGAAGGCGGCGACGAAGGCGCGGGCGATGCGGGCGTAAAGGCTGTTATACGCATAGACCGAGGCCAAGGCACCGGCGGGATGGGCAGGGTCTTTGACCTTCAGGGTGAAGAAGGCGGCGACGGGCGAGCCGGGAAGAGTGGAGGATGGGCGGTTCGCCGCCTCCCCGCCGTCACCGCCGTCCCAGCCGCCGTGGACAGGGCCGTTGGTGCCGACGGGGATGGTAGGGTCGCCGCAGTAACGGCAGCCGTACTTGTAGGTGCCGGTAGGAACGACGATCTCGCAGATACCGTTGGAGTCCAGAGCCTTGCAGGGATTGGTGGGGCTGACGATGGAGACGTCCGGTGCGGCGGCGAACTGGCCGTTGGTGAACTGGTTGGGATCAAAGAAGTGAACACGGTCGCCCTGGTGGAAGTACGGCAGCACGCCGTAAGTGTAGTCGGTCTGGAGGTAGACGTCGTTGGGCTTGCCGAGCACGCCGAGCGATCCGCCGACGTAGATGCCCGCGCCGAAGACGATCAGCAGGAGAAGCAGCGTTGCAAAACCTTTCATGGACTTCCTCTCGAGACGCCGCGCGGGCGGTGTCAGGATGCTGGGATGGAGTTGTGATGGATGCGGGCCCGGTACCTGGGATCGGAGCGAACGTCGCGGAGATCGACGGCGAGGTCAATGTCGGCGGGCGCGATGCCGCGCTCCTGGTCGCGGGCGATGCGCGCCTCGCAG
>CAXTRZ010000047.1:5310-12870 GCA_964246715.1 uncultured Acidobacteriaceae bacterium
GCAGTTGAGGACGAGCCGCAGGGCGTCTTCCCTGCGGCCCATGACGGCAAAGGTCTGCGCTTTGGTCAACTGCGATTCAACATCGGTTGCACCGCGAGCGTCCGCGGTCTGGATATCGTTCTGAGCCTGGGTGAAGTTCCCCATCTTAGCATGGTAAAAAGACAGGGTCATCCACTGCGCACCCACGCGGGAGTTGACCTGAAGCTCATGCGTCAGCAGCATGGCGGCCTGGCTGAAGGCGTCCTTGGACTTGTCCGGCTGGTTGAGCATGGTGTAGCAGTCGCCGAGATCGCGCAGAACGCTGTCGTCCTTGGGGCGAAGCTCATGCGCTTTACTGTAGCGCAGAACGGCTTGCTTGAAGTCGCCGGACTCGAAGGCGAGATCGCCCAGGCCGATGTAAGCGATGGGGTCCGGGAAGAGCGCGATGCTGCGCTCGAGCGTCTCCTTGGCTTGGGCGTTCTGCGCGGTTTCCAGGTAGAGCATGCCGAGGTTGGTGAGCGGCATCGCCACCTTGGGAACGATCTCCGAGGCGGTGCTGAAGGCCTGGATGGCGTCCGCATACTTGGCCTCGCGTTTGAGCACAAAGCCGAGCTCGTTGTAGGCGAGCCAGTAGTTGGGGCGATTGGCGATGATCTGGCGGCAGACGGCCTCTTCGTCGGCGAAGCGGCCCTGGGTGCGGAGCACATAAGCCTTATAGAGCAGGGCATCCGCGCTGATGGGGTCGAGCTTGAGGACGGCGTTGATCTGCGTCAGCGCGGCGTCGATCTGGCCGATGAAGACGTCATACTTGGCCTGCGCGAGCGTGGCGCGGGCGGAGTTCGGGTTGAGGCGCAGGGCGCGTTCCACGTTCTGGCGGGCGAGCTCCAGCACGGCGGGATCGCGGCTGTCCTTGAACTTGAGCAGGTAGGCCTGGGCCAGCTCCGCGTAGCCCAGCGCAAAGCGGGGATAGCTGTTGACGAGCTGCTGCAGTTTTTCCAGGCCGCTTTCGAGGCCAATGCCGTTGGGCTCCTCGACGAGGCGGCGGCCTTCAACGAGAAGCTGGTACGCCTCGGAGGACATCTCGGCAATCTCTTCTTCGTCGGCCAGGGGGCGCTCGCCGGGAGGAAGATCGAGCAGCGTCGCGGCGGCCTCCGCGGCCACCTGGTTGAAGCTGCTGATCTCTTTCATCGCGGTGGTCAGGTCGCGGTGGCGCAGACGCTGCCCGGAGGCCGGGTCGAGGAGCTGCAGGCTGAAGCGGAGGCGGTCACCGAGCCGTTTGGAGGTGGCCGCGAGGACGAGGTTGGCGCCGAGCGCGCTGGCGAGGTCGCTCAGCGCCTGGCCCGGCATGGGCGCGCCGGAGTCGCGCAGTAGCGGGTCGCCGGGGAAGAGCACGACGAACTGGCGGTCATGCGGTTCGGCACGGGTGAGGCGGTCCTGGATGGAGGCGACGATGCGGTTGACGACCGCGGCGACCTCCTCTTCCGGCTGTGGCCAGACGTGCAGCGCGACGAAGCGCTTGACCGGCAGCGGATGCATCAGGTTGTCAACGTCCGGCCACTTGTACCAGAGGCCGAGCGCGGCGAGGCCGGTCGCGCCGGCGGAGAGGCCGATCATGCGGCGGCGGGAGAGGCGGATCTCGCGCATGGAGGCGATGGGCGGCCGCTCGACCACCTGGTAGCGCCGAACGCGGAAGATCTCCTGGCGCTTGCCGCGGATCTTCGACTCGGCGGAGTACAGCGGGCAATAGGTCTCCGGAAGGATGCGAAAGGTGGCTGTGTCGATGACGATCTCGCCGGGATGCGCGGCGCACTCCAGGCGGACTGCGTTGGCGATGACGATGCCGGCGTAGCCGGAACCCTGCTCCAGGTCGGTGCGGCTCAGCTCGCCGGAGGCGATGCCAATGCGAAACCAGCGGCGCGCGCTGCGCTCCGTGCGGCTCCGGTTGTAGTCGCGGGCAAAGATGTGGAGCTGCGCGGCGAAGAGGTGGGCGTAGTGGGGGAAGTCAAAGTAAAGGATGGCGCCATCGCCGGTTTCAGCGATCTTGCCATGGAAGGTGGAGGTGGGCAGCGTGCCCAGCGCTCCCTGAATCAGGGTCTGGATCTGGCGATTGAGGTGCGCGACCGCCGCGGCGCCCGTGTTCTCTTCAAGCAGCCGCGCCAGCGTGCTGTACCCCACCATGTCGACGACGACGACAGTGCGGTATGCGGTTTGCAGCGCGGTCTGGTTCGCGCCTTGGTTCGCGGTCTGGTTCGCGGCTTGGGCGTCGGGGATCGGGGCTTGCAGTTCCAACTCCATGGGTGAAACCTCGGGGCCTGGGGAACGTGGACGGATGCAAGGTTGCAGGCCGGCCGCATGGAACGCGCACACGCAAACGAGCCTGCCTCAGAGGCTAATCGTGCGAGTCAGCCGGAGGCAAGCGCAATCGACAGCGGACGTCCCTGACACGACTACGTGTCAAGCGGCTGCCGTGGATTGGGTTGCGGATGGAGTTTAGGCGCTGGCGGCTTGGGAGCGGCGGGCTGCGGCGGCCATCTTCACCTTGGCGCTGATGCCGTCCACGGCGCGCCGCGCGCTGAGCGCCGCACCCTCCTGCCAGCCGACGATGTGGCTGATGGTGTCGCCCGCGAGATAGATGGGCCCGTCGTTCTGGATGACGACCTCATACCCCGCCGCGCCGCCGCCGTAGTCGGCGATCCACGATCCTTCATTCCACTTGACGTGCTTCCAGCCGCAGAAGATGGGGTTCATCAACTCCTTGCCATGGCCGGGGTGGAGCTTCTCGACCGAGGCGCGGGAGGCGGCGAAGCGCTCGTCCATGGACCAGTCCTTGAATCCCTGCACCTGGCTCTCATCCTCATACCCGGCGACCACGATGCCGGTCGGGTGCATGAGGCGGCCGCTGGGATACCAGACGGGACTCGGCCCCTGCGCGACGAACGACAGCCCGCCATAGATGTTGTAGTCCTGCTCCCAGAACCGCCGCGACTCCCAGGCAATCTTGAACGACGCGCCCATGGTGCAGCCGTCGATGACCTTCTTGTACGCCGGGGAGAGATCGTTGGGAATCTTCTTCAGCATGGAGAAGGGAAGCGCGCAGACGCAGTACGCGGCTTCGATCTGCTTAGCCTGGCCGCCCTGCGTGTAGCTCACGCGCACGCCGGAGGAGGTCTTGCGAATCTCCGTCACGGGCGAGTTGTACTGGATGATGGGTCCCAGCGACTTCGCAAACGCATAGGGAATCTGGTCCATGCCGCCGACGGGCTGCATCATCGTCGCCTGCCAGTCGATCACCTCTTCATACAGCATGCCGTTCCAGAAGCCCTCATCGAGCAGCAGGTGCATGGGCTGCGGCTCTTCCACGGACTCCACCTGATCGCCGGCTCCGGGCAGCGTCTTCAGGCCGGCACGGTCGGAGCCGGCATAGGCGCCGGTCTTGTCCAGCGGCCCGTACAGCCCGAGAAAGTCGATCATGCGCTGCTTGTCTTCCTTGGTCAGATCGGCGTCCAGCGCGCCCTGCCGGATACACTTCGCCAGCAGCTCGGAGACGTGGCCGCGGGTGTCGTTGATGGCCTTCCGCTGCCGCACGGGCACGCCGCCGTTGGCGTTATCGTTCTGCAGCAGGGACGAGCGCGCGGTGTTGATCTCCACCTCTAGCGGCACCTTCAGCTCCCGCGCATAACCCAGCATCGTGGTGTGGATGCTTGGCAGCCGCGCCGGACCCAGGTTCTGGTAGTTGCCATCCTCCCACGCGATGTTCTGCTTGGTGCCGTCCACGAACTCCACCACCGTACCCTTGCGCCCGGTCCAGTTGCGTCCGCCGGGACGCTCCCGCGCCTCCAGCAGCGTCACCGAGTAACCCAGCTTGCGCAGCTCATACGCGGAGACCAGCCCGCCGATGCCGCCGCCCAGCACCACCACCTTGACCCCCGCGCCGGTGCCCGGCTCCGCGTGGATGGCCTCTTCCTTCGCGCCCTTCATCGGCGTCAGTCCCAACGCCTGCATGGTTGCAAAGGCCGCGCTGAAGCCGCCGGCTTGGCCTACACGCATCAGAAAGTCGCGTCGAGAAACACCCATGGGTGAACCCTTTCTTCGCTACAGAAGAGGATGTGCTGCTTGGTCGGAGGAGACATCCTCATCTTAACCGGTTTGTGACACGGCGTGTACTTTTTCTCCAACCCGTTCTCCCGGGCGCCGAAAAAGCGCAAAAGCGGCCATCCGCGACGGCTGTGTGGATGGCCTTGCGCGTGCGTTGCGAGCCACGAAACGTTAGAAGCTGTAGCGCAGTCCCGCCTCCACGCGGCGTCCGTTATCCGCCGCATACGGCACGCCGAAGAGCGGCGATCCCAGCACCCCGCCCACAGTCGTCACATTCAGGTGATTCAGCACGTTGGAGGAGCGCAGGTTCAACGTCAGGCTCTGCTGATGCTCGGCTTTGGCATTGCGCGTCATCTTGATGGTGCGCTGCAGGTTCGTGTCCAGGTGGATCGTCCACGGAAGCACGCCCTTGTTGCGCGGAAAGACGCCCGTTCCGCCCGTCGCCACCAGCGTGCCGTACGGCGTGGCGATGCCTCCCACCGTATCCGGCAAGGCGTACTGCGGACGATCGTTGAAGTCGCCGTCGCCGTTGTTGTCGAAGCCGGTGACGATGTTGTAGTGTGCGTCGCCGGAGGCGTTGAAGTCCGCGCTGAGATCGAACTTGCCTGGCAGGTGCAGCGTGCCGTTGCCGAAGACGTTCCACACCGGCTGCCCGGTGCGGTGCGCGTACTCGCCCACATCCGTGCCGGAGCTCTGCGGCGTGGCGAAGATGTTATCGTCCGCGTCATCCACCAGGTTCACGCGCACGCCGCCGAAGAAGAACTGCGCCCGCTTGAGCGCGTGGTTCTCCACGCCGCCGAAGACCGCATCGGCTCGTCCCTGGCCGCTGTTCCCCGCCTGCAGGATGTTCCGGTTCGGTGCAATCGGACGCGGCCCGGCCGGCTGTCCGTTCAGGGGCGAGTTGATGTTCTCCGTGCGCGTAAAGTTCCAGATGCGCGCAACGAAGTAGTCCAGAGAAAGATTGAAGCCGCCCCGCAGCGTGCGCGTTCCGCCGATGTTCTCAATCGAGAACGTCACCGGCGCGATGCCGGGCGCGAACTGACGCACGCTCTGAATGGGCGTGGCGTTTGCCAGCGGCGAACCATACACCGGGTTGTAGACCGTATTGCTGATGCGCTGCGTGCCGTCCAGCCGCAAGACCTCGGCGTAATCGCGCGTGGCATACGTGCCCGCAAAGAGCCCGGCGTGCGCATGCAGCGTCCACGTGCCCTTCTTTGTCGGCGACCACAGAATTCCCGCCCGAGGCGTCGCCGCGCTCAGCAGCTTCGGATCGTTCTGCACGTAGTACCGCACGCCCAGCGCGAGATGGAGGCTGGGCCGGATGTTCCAATCGTCCTGCGCGTACAGCGCGTTACGCACCTGCGTGAACGCCACCTGCGGCGTGCCCGTCACGTTGCTGTAATCCGTGGCCGCGCCGCCCGCGAGCCCAAGCTGCGCGCGGCGATACTGCTCCAGCCCGGTGATCGTCGTGGTCTGCCCCGCGACCGGATTGTCGTTGGCATCCAGCACCGGCGCGGTGCCTCCGCCAAAGGTGTACATGCCGTTGAAGTTCGTGGTCAGGCGCTGGTTCTCCCGGTACGTCTGCAGCTGCGTGCCGATCTTCAGCGTGTGCTTGCCCGTGGTCCAGATGACGTCGTCGTCGGCCTCCAGATTAAACTCGTTGAGCCGCCGCGGACCCAGCGTTGCACCTCCGCCGGTAAAGGCGCCGGCCACCTGCACCTGCGGCGCGGTGGAGGTGGGCGCGTCCTCTTCGCCGTCCCAGCGCAGGCTTACGCGAGCCTCATGCATCAGGTGCGCGGAGACGGTCGTGACATCCGTAAAGCGCAGCATGTGCTCATACGCCTGGCTGTCGTAGCCGTTCTCCGCCAGATTGGTGCCGCCCACGCCCACGTTCTGCAGGTGGTTCACGTTCGCGCTGTACGTGGTGATGAAGGTGTTCTTCGCGCCAAGCTGCCAGTCCAGCCGCGCCGTGCCCAGCCACAGCCGCTGCGGCGTGGCCACGTTCGCCACCGTGTTGAGCTGGTTGCCAGTGGGATCGAGTGTGATCGCATTGACTACGGCGAAGTCGTCGATGCTGCGATGCTCCAGCGTCAACGCAAAGTCGCTGCCCTTCCTGCGCACCGGCCCCGTCAGCTCAAAGCCGTAACGCTGCTTGCCGATCGCCGCCTTGCTGGCGGAGAACGGATCGCGCGCATTCTCAAACGGGCTGCCGTTGGTCAGGAACAGCGCTCCGTGGTACGCGCTCTGCCCCGGCTTGGTGTATACCTCCACCCGCCCGCCCTCAAACGGCGGCTCGCGATACTCCGCCGAGAACTGATCCGGATTCACCTTGATGTAGGCGATCGAGCTCTTGGGCGGAAGCGTGCTGCCGCCCTGGAAGCCGTCGACTGAGATGGTCGTATTCGCCGGGTTGCCGCCGGAGGCCGCAGCCAGTTGCTGCAGCTCCCGCTGCAGGTCGTCGGGATCATCCGCCAGCGCCTGCAATCGCGCGCCGGATATGCTATTCGTTGGGCCCACGCTGGTCGCGCTCATGTTCGAGCCTCCGTCGTCGTCGCCCACATCAACGCTGGTCTGCACCTCCTCCGGCGCAAGCGTCAGCGCCAATGGCGCGGCGTGCGGCGCGGAGGCGCTCGTCTCACTTTTCGCAAAGCCTTCAGCCGAAGCCGCCAGCTTATGCGTTCCATTCTCCACGCAGGGAAAGCTGAACCGCCCATCGGGCCCGCTCGTCGTCTGCTGGCCTCCGTCCAG
Organism: uncultured Acidobacteriaceae bacterium; assembly: GCA_964246715.1. GTDB lineage: Bacteria > Acidobacteriota > Terriglobia > Terriglobales > Acidobacteriaceae > Edaphobacter. The sequence goes on from CAXTRZ010000047.1 coordinate 12,133, forward strand.
CGTCACCAAAGCGCCCGGAATCAGCGCCAGCGTGCTGTCCCGCACTGTACCCACAAGCGCCGTGCCGTGGCAGGCCGGCGCGGGGTCCGTAGCGGCCCATGCAGGAGAAACGGCAAGCGTGGTCGCGAACAAAACTAAAATCTTCGACATGGAAACCTCGATCCGCTGGACGCACCTCTCCCGCGACCGCGGCGGGCCGTGGGGTGGAAGGGATCAGCCTTGGAGTCCTCATGCCATACGCACCTGGTTCGCGGTTGTTCCCGCCGCAGCAAGGAGGAAGAGGGAATACGTTGCCGGAATGAGTCCACGCCGCCTCGTCCGCACCGCTCCTTACCACCAAAGAGGAGCCGGCCCTGCCACGGACGTTCCTGTACGCTACCCGCCGCACACGCTAAACTGGACCATCTCGCAGGATTGCAGGGAACGGCATCATGCTCAAGATTGGGAAGGCTTCACTCCGCGCGGCAGCCGCCTCCTGCCTGTTGATTCTCGTCGCAGCCTGCAGCACCGGCGGCTCGGGAGGCGGCGCCACCATCGCCGCGGTTGCCATCGTTACCACCGTGCTGCCCGCCGGAACCGTGGGCGCGGCGTACAGCGCCGCCATCGCCGCCAGCGGCGGCACCATGCCGTATACCTTCACCAAGTCCTCCGGCGCCCTTCCCATGGGGCTGAGCCTTTCCTCCGCCGGCTCGCTGACCGGCATCCCCACCGCCGCCGCGGCCAGCGCCTTTACCATCA
>CAXTRZ010000047.1:12880-13115 GCA_964246715.1 uncultured Acidobacteriaceae bacterium
GAACGCCCACACCGCCAGCCAATCCTTCTCGCTCACCGTTGGCAGCGGAGCACCCGGCCTGACCATCGCGCCCAGCATCCTCCCCGGCGGCACTGCCGGAACCGCCTATACCGCCACCGTCACCGCGGCGGGCGGCACCGCGCCGTACAGCTTCTCCGCCGGATCCGGCATACCTCCCGTTCTTACCTTCAGCGCCGCCGGAGTCCTCTCCGGCACCCCCACCACCGCCGGCACC
>CAXTRZ010000048.1:0-2331 GCA_964246715.1 uncultured Acidobacteriaceae bacterium
CGCCGTTTCCGGCCGGACGCGCCAAATCGCTTGTTGAGGGCGGCGGGGGCCACCGCTCCATCGTTGCGGGCTGACCACTATGAGTCTACACACGATGAGTGTGATACCCTTCGGCTCATCTGGTGGACAACCGCTGACCGTAGTCGATATTCATACGGCTTTTGCTGCTCTGGCGCATAATCAGGTATTCCCCAAAGCTGAGCGTCGAAGCCGGGTTCCTCGAAAAGGCTCAAACATGACTGAGGACTTCACAGAATGCACAGAGGTCGCCGGAAAGACGATCTCGAGTCTCCGAATCTATAGAGACTCAGGAGATGGTCCGGAACTGCAAATCGAGTTCACTGACGGTATAAGTTTCAACTGCTGCTTCAACTCAAAGCCGACGTTCGAAGCCAGTCTGCTTCGCGCCGGAATAGGCGAGCCTGAGGTGCTACGGCGGTTTGACGACCAGTAGACTGTGAGGTGGTGCGGGCGGAGGGAATTGAACCCTCACGGCCTTGCGGCCTGCGGATTTTCGTGCCACTTCGGCTTTCGCCGCCTCGCAGATGCGAGTTCGTGGTCTGGACTATACCTTCACCATGCCCAAGCTGGGTTAAGGTGCTGCCCGTCTAGTCTCTACACCTTCCCGGATTCCTCCGGGCTTGGCTCGGGATCGCCATTCCAGGTTTCCCCGACTTTGAGCAGTTCTACTCCACCGGTTTCCCGATGGGCACTCAAACGCGTTAAGTCCGCTGCGTCTGCCATTTCGCCACGCCCGCGTGAAACAGTCACACATCAACATGATAATGGAAGGTTCCTAATGGGCCACTGCTATTCCTCCACGGAATAGCGTTGTGACGCTCAGGAATTGGACTTCCGGCGGCCGGAGTCCTACGTTTGCGCCATCCCCGACATTGAGTCGGATGGAGGTGCAAACATGAAGACGAAACTCAGTAAAGCCCGAGTCAGGCAACCCTCTCCCAGGTTCCGCCTCTCGGGCTTTTTGCTGCTCGCTTTGCTTGTGATGCCACTCACGGCACACGCGCAAGGGAGCTCCCCATTCGACTCCGGGCTGACCGCGATGCAAACACTCTTCACCGGCACGATTGCCAAGGTGTCGAGCCTGATCGCCATCGTGATCGGCGGCTACTCCTTTGCGCACGGCGAACCCGGCGCGAAGAAGACCCTGGCCGGAGTCGCGGCAGGCACCGGGATTGCGGTCCTTGCCGTGAACGTCCTGACCTGGCTGTGGGGCGTCTAGGCCCCGCTCGCCAAGCCAATTCACTCCAACATAACCCGCGAGGGGCTGTATGCAAGAACTCACACCAAGACGCCGCAACCGGGTCTACAAGGCTCTGCATAAGCCCCTCACGTATCTCGGCGTTGAGCGGACAGTCTTCTACTTCGTCTGCGTGGGCGCAGTAGGCGCGTTCAACCTCCTGAACTCTCTGCTTGCAGGGCTAGCGGTGTTCATCGGTGGCTACATCTTCGGCCGCTGGATTACGACGACCGACCCGGCATTTCTCAAGATTATGGGCAAGTCGGAACGCTTCAAGACGCGCTACGACGCCGCCAAGCAACAAGTACCAAACGTGGAGATACGGTGATGCTCCGACTCGACCGAATCATCAAGCCTTGGAAGGACGCCGGCTCGCTGAATGCCAACGTGAACCTCTATGGTTTCTGGGACGCGACGACGTTTCTCACCAAGAGCGGAGACCTGGGCGTCGTCATTAAGGTCTGCGGCGTTGATTTCGAGAGCCTAGACCAAGCCGGTCAGGAGTTCGCCGTCCGCCGTCTGGAAGTCGCTCTTAAATCATTTGGGCCGGGCTTCCACATCTACCAATACCTGTTCAAGACAAACCGGCCGTCCATGCCGTTTGCCAAGTACGGCGATCCCCTGATTGACGCCGCGGTGGAACAACGCCGTGAGTTCTTCGAGTCGAAACGCGACCGCCTGTACAGCATCGAGATCTTCTACGCCATCGTTCTTGAGGGAGCAAGGTCAAAGACGGGTATCGCGGCGGCACTTGGGCGCTTTCCGAGCGATCCCAAGGGCGCCTGGCGAGAGCTGAAGGCGCAATTCACCGGCGACAACATGAAGGTGTTGCTCCGCGAACAGATCGAGCGCGATCTCATTCGTCTTCAGCAGCGCGTGGACGCCTTCCGGCAACAGATCGGCGATCAGGTCGATACCGAGCTTCTTTCCCAAGAAGACCAGTTTCACTTCTTTCGCAGGTTGCTGAACTTCGATGCGTGGCAAATCGCCGGGCGCCCGCAGGCCACGCAGTATCTCGATTATCAAGTGGTCAACTCTGACATCACCGCCGACCGCGACCACCTTCGCATCGG
>CAXTRZ010000048.1:2341-3071 GCA_964246715.1 uncultured Acidobacteriaceae bacterium
TCGCATCGGAGATCACTTCGTGCGACTGCTCACGATGCGGGAATCCATTAGCGTCACCCGTCCGCTCGTTCTCGACAGGCTGCTCAAGATTGAAGCCAACTTCTATGCCGTGACCGAGTGGACTCCACTCGCCACGGATGCCGCCAAGAAGGAAGTCGTCAAGCGCCGTCGCCACGCCAATGTCTCCAAATCCGGTTTCATCTCTTCCATGAAGGACGAAAGCAAGGTCAATCAGCGCGACGTACTGATTGACGAAGGCAAGCAGGCCGACATTGAGGCGCTCGGGGACTGCTTACGCGCGCTCGCCGATGGCCAGGTGCTCGGGGATATGTCCCTCACGATCGTTCTCTATGACCGAGACCGAGCCACGGTCGAGCACGAAGTGGCCGACTTCGCCGGTATCTTTACGAATCAAGACGGTCTGCTCTTTTCCGAAACCTACAACCAACTCAATGCACTCTTCGCGGTTGTGCCCGGTAACTACGCGCAGAACCTTCGCAAGATGTACCTCCTGCTCAGCAACTACGCGGACCTGTCCTTTTTCTTCACCGTGCTCCAGGGCGAGAAGCGGAACCATCATCTCGGCACCGAATACCTCGCCGTTCTGGAGACAGACAACGCCACGCCGTAATACCTAAACCTCCACAACGCAGAAGTCGCCCACACGCTCATACTCGGAATGAACGGCAGCGGCAAAAGATTCCTATGCAACTTCCTCCTGACGAACGCC
>CAXTRZ010000048.1:3081-13009 GCA_964246715.1 uncultured Acidobacteriaceae bacterium
CCTACATCTTCGATATCGTCGGCTCGTTTCATAGCCTGACGGAGATCTTCGGTGGAAGCTACCTGAACGTAGGCCAGGAGTCGCGAGACTTCCGCATCAACCCCTTCTCGCTGGAGCCTACGAAGGAGAACATGCAATTCCTGTTCTCCTTCTTCCGCGTGCTGATTGAAGGTCAGGGCCAGCGCTACAGGCTCGACTTCAAGGAAGAACGCAAGCTCTGGGCTGCCATCGAGAATATGTATGTCGTAGAGCCGGGCCAGCGTACTCTCTCTACGTTCGCGGAGATCATCGGTGAGCTGAAGGAGCGGTTACATCGGTGGACGCAGGAAGGCCAGTACGGCTTTCTCTTCGACAACGCCGATGACACGCTGACATTCTCCCGCTTCCAGACCTTCAACTTTGGTGGCTGGGGTGACGCGCCCGATGTACTGGAGCCGCTGCTCTTCTACGTTCTGCATCGGGCGTCGTTGGAGATTTCCAAGCCGGAACGGCTTGGCACGTTCAAAGTCTTCCTGCTCGATGAGGCATGGCTGTTCATCAAGAACGAGACCATCCGCAACTACGTGGTGCAGGCGCAGAAGACCTGGCGCAAGCTGAATGCCGCGATGATCCTTGCTACGCAATCCATCAAGGAGCTCGAAGAGAGCGGAATGCTGCAGATCGTTTCGGAGAGCTGCCCAACGAAGATCTTCCTTGCAAATCCAGAGATGGACCGAGAAGTGTACCGCGAAGCCTTCCACCTGAACGACACCGAGCTCAGCATCATCGGCGACCTCACACGCGGGCAGATGCTCATTCGTAAAGCACAGACCTCCAAGAAGGTTCGGCTGAACGTGGACTCCGTTTCGTACTGGATCGCGACGAACAACGCTCGCGACAACCAGCTCAAGCGCGACTACTTCGCCCGATACGGCGTCGCCGAGGGCGTGCGCCGGCTCGCCGAAGAGCACCCCTTCACTTCAGACACACGCGCCGCGAAAAAGCCCGCGGCGTCCACCACCCTCAACATCAACCGCGAAGGAGCTGTCGCATGAAGCACATTGTTCTCACATTCGCCCTTGCGTTGGCTGCGTCTTCGACCGCAGCTCACGCCCAAACCACTGTTCAGCCCGCGCCAGCGGAACAGGCGCGTACCGTCCAGTACCACTCTCAGGACATCATTCCCATTCGCGCCAAGGTGAAGTTCACCACGCTCATCGTAGTTCCGGCCACCGAAAAGATCATGGAGGCGGCGACTGGCGATAAGGATTTCTGGATTGTCGATGTGGTGGGTAGCTTCTGTTTCGTCCACCCCGCGAAACCGAACATCAGCTCCAATCTCAACCTCATCACGGACAAAGGCAACATTTACAGCTTTACGCTGCAGGACATCAGCAGCTTGGGTGGCGACCCCGACCTGAAGGTCATTATCCAGCCCGCCGACCGTTCATCGCTGGCCGCTTCGACCGGTCCTGCGCAATACGTTCCCGCCGCGCAGCTCGCGCAGACACAAGAACAACTCCATGCGCTCCAAAGCCACGTCACCCAGGCAGTGGACGAATACAAGAGCGCGTATCCGCTCTCGCTCAAGTTCGATTACACCTACAAGAGCGAGGACCCCTTCGCGATCCAGTCGATCTACCACGACGACAAGTTCACCTACATCAAGACCAGCGCGCAGGAAAAGTTCAGCGTGTACGAGATGAAGGACGGCAAACCCGACCTCATCAACTACGACCTACGCGACGGCACATACATCATCCCCAAGATCGTGGACAAAGGCTACGTCGAGCTAGGAAAGAAGCACATGGATTTCTCACGGAAGGGGTAGGCCCATGTTGAACCAAACGGAACAGACACCGACCGAAGATCCGCAGCTAACGCAGCGCGCTCCTGAACCGAAGGGCGTCATCCGCAAGAACATCAAGATGTTCGTCTACCTCGGTGCGATTGCGCTTCTAATCGTCGCCAGCTTCTTCAGTTCCAAGAAGAAGACGCCTGGAACTCCTGCCAAAGGCACCCCGCCGCAGCCCTTCGTTCAGGACAACACCGCGAACAACGTAGCGGACCTGCAGAACCAGCTCTCGACAGAGCGACAGAAGCAACAGCAGGACCAGCAGATGGCCGCAGCGCTGGCGGCCGCGCAGACACCGGCGCAGCAGCAAGCGACAGCGCAGTATGCCGCTAACGGACAGCCCACTCTGCCGCCGCCGCAGCCTTACCCGCAAGGGCAGCCACAGAACGGTCAACAGCAACTCTCCCCTGAGCAGCAGCAAATCCAGCAGCTCGCGGGCAAAGAGCGCGAACTAGCCTTCAATTCGCGCTTCGCGTCGAATCTTGCTTACAACGGGAAAGCTGAAGAGGAGGAGAAGGCAGCCGAGGCTCGGCAAAGCCAGCCATCCGGGCAGTTGATGCAGGTATCCGCCTCCGACCCGTACGCCACCGCGATCACCGGAGGCCAAGGCTCAAGTCTGACCGCAGCACGCGCCGCAGGGCAACAGCCCAGCGCGACGAGCGCGCCCACCGCAGCCGATAAACGCGTCCCGGAGGTAAATCTGAACGCGGCTGCGGGTCAACCTTACGTGGTTTTCGAGGGCACGACGCTCGACACGGTTCTGGTGAACCGCTTGGACGGTGATGCCCCCGGTCCGGTGAAGGTGCTTGTTTCCAATCCTCTGTACTCGCACGACCACCAGCACGTGCTCATCCCTGACGGGACGATCGTGCTGGGTGAAGCGAAGAAGACTGGTGCGAGCGGATTCGGGCAGCAGCGCCGGATGGCCGTTGTATTCCACCGGCTCATCATGCCGGACGGGTACTCCGTTGACCTCGACCAGTTCCACGGTCTCGACCAGATAGGTGAGGAAGGACTTAAAGACAAGGTCAACAACCATTACCTGCAAATCTTCGGCACATCCATTGCGCTCGGAGTAATCGCCGGAGCCGGTGAGATCGAAGCGGGTGGCGGCACCATCTCGACATCCGGCTCCCAGGCGTTCACCAGCGGTGCAGCCGGTTCCGTCTCGCAATCTGCGACGACAATCCTTGACCGCTTCATTCAGATCCCGCCGACCATCACCATCCGCGAGGGCCACAGAGTCAAGGTGTACTTCAGCCAAGACCTGCTCCTGCCCTCATACACCAATCACACCATTCCCCAGACGTTCTAGGAGGAACCATGCGCGTATTCCGCCTCACCGTTCTCGCGCTCGCTACGCTCGCGCTTGCCGGCTGCGTAGACAAGAAGTGTCAGCCAGGCGATTCCGCCAAGACCTGCGAAGTCCTCACACAGTGCTTCCAGCGCGGCGAGAAGGCTGCCGCCTGCCGACAGATTGAAGCCGACCAGCGCGAGTATGAGCGCAACTTCCAAAAGAACATTGCTCCCGCGTATACCGGAGCCGGTTCGGCCCTAAGCTACGACCCGAACGAGGCGATTCAGAAGCCACCGGCAAAACCACAACCCCAACCGAAAAAGCAGTAAGGGAGGACACGACCATGAAACGTCTTGTCTTGCTTGCAGCACTCGCATCCGCGACTCTCGCCACCGCTGCGCACGCGCAGTTCGGCGGCGTAGTCTTCGACCCCACACAGTCAACCCACGCGATTCAGCAGCTCGTACAGGAGACGGGCATCAGCGCGAATACCTTGCAGGAGATGCGGACTGCCATCTCGGCGTACAACTTCACTCGCCAGATGATGACGGCACCGCAGAACCTGTACCGCCCCTACATGTCGCCCAATACATACTGGACGGCACTCACTCCTTCCGCGAACACCTACGGCAATACCCAGACGTGGATGAACGCGGCAAACACGGGCGGCGGCGCTTCCTACGCCGTACAACAGGCGTCCATCTCGCGCAGCACGCAACTGCCAGGATATGGCAGCATGTCCGCCGCCTCACAACAGCAGATCGCCGCCCAAGGCGCAACCAGCGATCTGAACGATGCTGTCAACGCCAGCAGCCTGCAGACGCTCGGAACCATCCGGGCAAATGCGCAACAGCGAGAAGCTGACATCTCCGCACTGGAAGCTGCCAGCCACTCTCCCGACCCCGCGCAGCAGACCGAGCTTGCAACTCTGCAGCGCATCAACCAGGCTCTGCTCCTGCAACTTCGTACTCAGCAGGAGTCGAACCAGATCAGCCAGGCGCAGACGCTTCAGCAAATGATGGCTGCCAAACAACAGCAGGATGCGCTGAAGAGCACATTCCAAAACGCCGTGAGCTACCAGAACAACTACCACTCCACCGTTGCGCCGGCTTTCAACGGCGCGTCGTCTGCTCTGAGGTACTAACCGCACTACGCGCGGGGGTTGCCGTATGGGACTGCTGAACTTTATTACTCAGGGGTGCGACCAGTTGGCCTCCACGGCCGCGCCCTCCATTACCGCTATGGGTCTGCGCATGTGCATTGCGCTCGCCACGATCATGCTCGTCTGGTTCGGTGTGCAGGAAGCCCTTGCATCCGCCCAGGGCGGCGCAGGCTTCAGCATGGCCCGCTTTGTGAGCTTCTTCATTCTCATCACATTCGCCTACACGATGGTGAAGTTCTACGACTCCGCGATTCCCGGAGTCGGATCTTCGCTGAAGGGATTCATCAATGGCGGCGCTCAAAACCTTGTTGGCCTGATTGGAACCGATAGCACCGACTCCATCATGAACACACTCTCCCAGGCCCAGCAGAACGCCGGTCCCGGTATGGTGGCGAGTTTCACGCAGCCCTACCTTGTGCTCGTCTACGCGATCACGCAAGTGCTGCTTGGACTCTTTTCCGCACTCACCGCCGCCATCATCGGCTATGGCGCGGTTGCGAGCACCATCATCGGCTTGCTTGGACCGATCTTCATTCCATTCTTAGTCTTTGACAAGCTGGAGTTCCTGTTCTGGGGATGGCTCAAGGCGTATCTTAGCTTCGCATTCTACAAAGTCGTCGCCGCAGCGGCCCTCAGCGTGCTCGGGCATGTCATCACGGCGTACTACACGAACTTCGTAAACGCGAACGATCCGGCAACGATGGTCGAGAACTTTCCACTGCTGTTGCTGCTCATCATCACCAACATCTTCATCCTGCTCAAGATTCCGGCGCTAACCGCTTCCATCTTCTCCGGTTCCAGCAGTGGACATGACGGCGGCATGGGCCTGATTACCACCGCGATCGCGGCACTTGGATAAGGAGATCGATATGGCAACTTCGACCCAACCCGCACCGCCTTCTCCCATCACCCGCGCCGCCGACCGCTACCTGGAGCAATACGGCGACCCACTTGTCACGAACACCTACCTCAAGCTCGCGGTGCTGTGCCTTGCGGCACTCGCCGCGATCATGGGCGGACTCGTCTACAAAAGCCAGAAGGCACTAGCGTCCGCAAAACCATTCATCATCCGCATCAACGACGTGGGGCACGCAGAAGCAATCGACTACCGCAACTTCGACTACCGGCCGCAAGAAGCGGAGAACAAGTATTACCTCACCCGTTGGGCTAACCTCTACTTCGGTCGAAACCGCTACACTCTCGAACGCGACCAGACTCAGGCGCTCTACTTCCTCAACTCCGACGTGCAGCGCGCAGTCATCGAGGATGAGCGCAAGACCAACCTTATTTCCAACTACCTCAAAGATTCCACGCTGCCTTACGTGGACGTTGAAGTGAAGAACGTCGTCTTGGATGATCTTCGACAGTCGCCCTACTCAGCTCGGATCGAGTTCGAAAAGGTGTTTACCAATCCCGGCGATCAATCCGAGATCAAACGCGAGAAGTGGACCGCGACCGTCACCTACGTCTTCAATCCGCAGGTGTTGAACGAGAAGACCACGGTTGACCCACTTGGTCTGACCATCATCCGCTTCCGCACCGACCAGGCGTTCGAGTAGACGGACTAGACCTTCCCACACGGAGCAATACGATGTCTCATCTCGCTGCCAAACCGGCTGCTGTACCCACTCTGTCTCTGTGCGCTGGACTTTGGCGTAGGGCCAGCCTTAGACACAGGCCACAAAGCGAGACTGCCGCTCCAATCCTGGAACTTAGTTGGCAGAGAGTGCCGCTGCAGGCCATGCGGACGGTTGCAGCCGAGTCAGAGATAGAGGTTGACTCCGCACAGATTCGTCTTGCCGTGTGTTTTCCCGCTTCTGTTCAGGCACCGCTTCGGGGACATTTCCGGCGCCCTTCGGCACGGCGCTCTTCTGCTTCGACTTCCGTCGTCCTGCGGGTCACGGCTGTCCCAGAACAAACTTCTAGACCGCGGCACAGAACGCCGCAGAAGTTTCTTCCGGGCCCCTCCGCGAATGCAGAGCTTGGCACTTGGGAGCGGGCCCCTCCGCCTAATGGTGCCCCGACCAGATCGGGAGAACGAAACACAAGGAGATTCACCATGTACAAGAACTCAGTCAACCTCATCGGCTTCCTCGGCAACGACGCAACCATCCACACCGGCAACAATCGCAGCTTCACCACCCTCTCGCTCGCCACCAAGAGCTCCTACAAGGACAAGAAGAGCGGCGAGTACGTCTCGCAAACCGAGTGGCACAACTGCGTCGTCTTCGGCAAGCTGGCCACCTTCGCCGGCAGCCTCAAGAAGGGCGCGCACGTCGAGATCGACGGTGAGTTGCGGAGCCGTGAGTACGTCAGCAAGAAGACGGACGCGAAGACCCGCGTGTGGGAGATCAAGGTCAAGTCGATCCTCAAGCTGGACCGGGCCGAGCAGGCCGCTGCGGAAGAAGCAGAGTACGAGGAGACAGAGGAGTACGCAACCGAGGACGTGGCCGCCTAGGCCACGTCCCAACACCTGGGGCGGCTCGCCATCGTGACGGGTCGCTTCTCCACTGAGGAGTCTGCTATGAGCTTCGAGTTGATACTTCCGTTTCTCCGGCCCATCGAGCCGCTGCTACTAGACGACAACGTCAGCGAGATCATGGGCAATCCCGATGGCGTGTGGTGGTATGAACGTCGTGGTGAACTCCGAGCTGCCCCAGAAGTTCGGTTTGAGATTCGCCAACTCCTCACCAGTCTGGACGTAATCGCCAATAAGCTGGGTCGCAAGCTGGGCACAGACAAGCCGCTTCTGAACGCTCAACTCCCGGACGGAAGCCGCCTAGCGGCAGTCATTCCTCCGGTGGTGCGTCCATTTCCGTCCGTCACCATTCGCAAGTTCGCTCGCGTGCGCTACACACTGCCGCTGCTGATTCAGGAGGGCGCGCTTACTCAGTCCCTGTCGGACTTCCTAAGCGAGCTAATCGAGGCTGGCAAGACCATCCTCATCAGCGGTGGAACAGGTAGTGGCAAGACCACGCTGCTAAACGCGCTCACTGACTTCATTCCTGCGGCGGAGCGCATCGTGGTGATCGAAGACACGTCTGAGCTTCGCATTGCGAAACCGAACCTACTGCCGGCCGAGTGCCAGATAGACGGGCACACCGGCCAGGTAAGTTTCAACGACCTGTTGAAGGCTGCTCTCCGCTGGAGACCGGACCGCATCATCCTCGGGGAGGTGCGCGGCGACGAAGCCCGGACACTACTCGACTCTTTCAACACGGGCCATGCGGGATCTATGGCAACGATTCATGCCAGCTCCGCCGTGAAAGCGCTGCGTCGCTTCGGCGAGTTGGCGATGCGTTCCCACCAGCAAGCAAACCGCGACGACATAGCCGCCGAGATTGCCGATTCGGTGCAGTACGTCGTACAGGTCCAGCGCTACGCAACGGGACGCAAGATCAGCGAAGTCGTCCAGGTCCTTGGGTATGACCGCACCCTAAAGACCTTCGAGTTTCAGACCAAGTTCAACCGGGCCGACGAGCATACATCGGCGCAGCTCCCGCTGCCCGCTGATTGGGCTCGCTTCGACTCACCGACATCCCTTCACCAATAAGGAGAACCGCCATGCCGTTACTCGAAGTCCAGACCGTCAACAAGATCACCGCAACTGTCGCGCTTGACGAGTCGATTGCGCAGAAGGTCAACCAGTATGCACTCTTCATCAACGCACCTGCAGACGAAGTGGTTTCCAAGGCGCTCGACTACGTCTTCTCCAAAGACAAAGACTTCCTGACCTTCGCACAGTCCGCTGGTGGTAAGAAGCCTGAGCATCCACTGCGTATTCGACGTCCGATGGAGCCTGCGGAAAGAGCCAAGCGCGGACGGCGCTCGACTCCACCGGCAACTCCTGCCTCAGCACCCGTGGCAACGCCGAAAGACAAGTAGTGGTTGTCCCCGATCATCTCGGCAGGGGTGAAACGGTGCTTCGCACCGGAGGATTGTTGACACTCCATCCCTCGGAGGGTCATGCAAAGTACCGCACAGCAACTTCAGAAACACCCTGCAAACGCAGAGGCTTGAAGACCGTGGGTTGCTCTGGAGTAACGCAGAGCAACCCAGAGCAACTTGAAACGGAGGCCGAGCATGGCTTTGTTGAATGACACCGACATCGCCGAGAAAGCGGAGCAGCGCACCCACTTCCGCCTCAAGAGCGCGGGTACGAAACTAAGCGTCCATGAGCTGCGCTCTCTTGAGGAGTTGTCGAAGCGCCGGGGACTTCGCCCTGGCGAGCTCATCCGCCAACTCATTCTAGACGAGCTTACCCGTGAGTCCGACGCAGCTCCAGCTTCAATGGAGTTCATAGAGATTGTCGGGCTGCGGCTTATGCTCACGAACCTTTTCAAGCCGCTGGCTACCGGCCAAAAGCTAACGCCGGAGGCCTTCGACAACATGCTTGCGGAAGTAAAAAAGCGCAAACGCACCGTCGCCTCCGACGCTCTACAAGACCTGGAGCGTGCGTGATGCCGAATACGCAATGGGGACGGCAAGAGACGCTTACCTTCCCGCGCCACAGCCCCATCTACACCTACGGCGCGATCTTCATTGCGTTCGTTCTCACCGGCGCATTCCTATATCTCCGCTTCGCCTTCGGCCAATCGCCCCTTCAGCAGTTCTACACGCCCGCCTATCTGCGAACGGCAGCAGGCGGCGCGTTCAACAAGAATGACAAGTTTCAACTTTTGTATGTCGGCAGCAGTGGTGTTGGCAGCCGTCTAGCGGCCGAGGCCGACGTGCAGGAGGGATCGACCTCAGGGCCGGGCGGCAAGCACCTACCGCTACAAATTTCGCAAGCTGCTTCGGCCAACGGCGCTCGGACGATCTTTCTTGGGCCGGAGCAGAAGTACAACGACGGTCCGCTCCATGAATACCTTCGCCTCGCGGTTTTTGCTGGAGATCGCATACGCGACATCTATATCGGCCCACTCCTCTTCGGCTTGCTCTCGCTTGCAGCCCAGCTCCCTTTTTCCATTCGGAAAGACATCATCCGCCGCAAGCAATTGAAGTACGGCAGGCGCCTGAAAGGCCCCGTCATGCTGACGCCGAAGGAGTTCAACCGGACTGTTCAAGGCGACGGTATCGGCTTCAAAACGACGGAAGCCAAAGAGATGATGCGCATTCCTCTGCAAGCCGAGGCGCAGCACATCGAGCTGATGGGCGACACCGGCGCCGGCAAGACTTCGCTCATCATGCAAGTACTTCGTCAGATACAGGCGCGCGGGCATTCTGCCATCGTCTACGACCCGGCTTGCGAGTTCATTCAGCGGTTCTATAACGCACAACGTGGAGACGTTGTCCTGAATCCACTGGACGACCGTTGCCCCTACTGGGGACCCGCTGAGGAGCTGCGGCGCAAAGCCGAAGCGAAGGCAATCGCGGCATCCCTCTATCAGCCCACGAATGACAAAAAGGGTGAGTTCTTTACTGAGACGCCGCAGAAGATTTTCGCTCACCTTCTGACGTTTGGGCCGACACCGCAGGACCTCATCGCCTGGCTTTCCACCCCCGCCGAGATCGACCAGCGGGTGCGCGGAACAGAGATGGAGGCGATGATTGCCAAGGGTGCGCAACAGCAACGGAATGGTGTTCTCGCTTCACTCGGTCTAGTTGCCGACAGTCTCAGGATGCTTCCTACAAA
>CAXTRZ010000049.1:0-12242 GCA_964246715.1 uncultured Acidobacteriaceae bacterium
GAGATTTCTCCATGTACATCCGCATAATCAGCTTTGGAACGAACTGGTGGGCCATGCACGAAGGCAACATGCATGATCCGTTCTGCTTCCGGAGGCAAGCGGCTTACTTCAATGCAGCGGCTCTTCTTTGCGGCCTGCGCCTCCATCACAGTGCGATCTTCCCCGGACAGATACGATTTAACGCCAGGAGTGGCTTCGATCCCGAGTTCTTTAAGCGAGCACTCGGCAAAACTTTCCTCTGCACGGGCCCTTCGCAAATAGCTGGCAAGTGCCATCTCTTGTTTGTTCGACAGGCCAAAGGCGTGCAACCGAACTCCTCTCTCGTCACTATGAATTCTTCTGATCACGGTGCAATCGCGTTTGATTGGGTGGGGTGGAAGTCGACGAACGTGCAGCCCATCTCAATAAGCAAGCGCGCATCCAGGTATGAAGCCATGCTGCTCTTGGGGGATGGGGACTGGGTGCACAGCGATCTGGGCCGCTGGCGCTTGGACCCGGATGGCAGTCGTCTTGTGCTCGAGGAGAGCGACTCAGGAGTCTGCCGATGAGGTATTACAAGGGATACATATCTATTTCAGACGCCTCCGACGTACCCGTGCTCCTGCAGATTCGCAATGCGCGAGCGGTCTGTTTCGATCAGCTGCAGGAGCTGATTTCACTCGATCTAGCAGGAACGCTCTCCCGCACCCTTAGTTGGAGACTGGCGCGAATGGAAAAAGCCGGACTCGTTTCGAGGTTCGATCGATACAAACATTTCGGTAAACCTGTCTTCGGAATTACACAACAAGGTCTTGAGTGCCTGGAGACACGTGGGCATTATCTGCTCTCGTTGCCGAGTAGTACCGAGCAGGTACTCCACGTTTCCCAGGTTCCGCACGCGCTCGAACTGGTAAACATCCGGCTTGCATTAGCCAAGGGTGGGGTGTTGCGCGCGTGGAAGTGCGAGATGGAAATCACCTCCAGGAACCTGGTTCTCGGTAACGGAACAACGAAAGATTACGACGCGGTAGCAGAGGTGGAGATCGCCGGCGCCTGCAAGCGCTTTGCAATTGAGTACGAAAGGACCCCGAAGTCATCCGCTCGTTATCGCGCTATTCGTGAGGTGATCGACACGGATGAGAACACCGACACCGTGCTCTATCTCACTCCGAACGACGATCTGCTGTACCTGCTCGCGACTGAGATGCGCTCGTGCCGCAAACTGATCGGCTTTGCTCTGAGCGAATCCTTCCGGCGATCTCTGCTCGATACCAGCACGCTGACAAACACGGAGAACTCCGAAGTGATGGTGTTGCGAGATCTCCTTACCGGCAGATCGCTGTAACTTCCTGTTGCTCCCCATGTTCAGTTTTGACGTTCTTATTGCCGTGCCATTGCGGTGCGGTTGACGTGCCTTTGCCAACCGTTTGATGTGTTTTGCCTTCTCTTTGACCAAAATCGGCAGCACGTAAGTTCAATCCCTTCTACTACTTGATTCCTGACTATCCCCTTGTAGATGTCGCAATTTAGAGCGTGGAAGGGATTGAAGGACGAGGTAAGTGATCGTAAGCGCGATCAGACAGGGTACCGATCACAACATGGAGGAAGGGTATGGCATCAACTATCGACCAGTGAAGAGCCTGGAGCAGGAACATGGCAACGATCTCGCGTTCGTCGTGAACCACTCTGGCGGAAAGACTCGGCAAGAATGCTGGGTTTCATCCGCAAGCAGTTTCCAGACTCGCCAACCTGCGCTGTGATGGCCGACACAGGATTGAGCATGTGTTGCCCACGTCTGCGGCTGACTTCGCAAAAGAACGATGCGAGGAGTTCGGTTTGGACTTGACCGTTGTTCGCAATCAGAAGCGCACGTATCTGGAGAGGGTGGAGCAACGCGGCATGTTTCCGTCGCCCAAGTATCGCCAGTGCACCTCCGATTTGAAGCGTGGACCGATCGAAAAGTTCATCCGGAGCCTGCCGCAAAAGGTCATCCTCAACTGCATGGGCATTCGAGCCGAGGAGTCCAACCCACGCGCTCAGCTGTCGCCACTCACCTTCAACCAGTCCCTCTCGACTCAACACCGAACCGTATACAACTGGCTCCCGATCATCGATCGGACGCTGTCGGACGTGCTGGCTTGGCACTGGGTGAACGCCATTCGTCTCCATCCGGTGTACGTGCCTGAGCACCACGACGATGGAACGAAGGATGGTTATCTCCGCCGCTTGTCGTGCCGTGTTCGTATCTTTGCGACGGACGCCGACCTTGCAGCCATTTCATTGCACAACCGTCCCGCCTCGAGCGGATCTCTGAACTCGAACGGAAACTGAACTTCACGATGCGTCCGGGCGCCAGCCTGGTACAGATCCTGCAGGCTCATCGGCGTAACCGTGCCGATGAAGCAAGACAGCAGAGCTTCTGCTTTCGCTAAAGCCGACCTTCTCTGCTGGCACCTGTACACCGGTTTGAATTCACTCCGGTCTCCAGTCGGTCCCGCTCTTCGTTGTGTCTGGGCAGTTTTCGATTCGTCCTCCCGTCAGCTGAAAACACAAGACCTCGCGCAAGCGTTGTTGCTTGTCGTGCCTGGCTAAGGCTTCCCACTCAACTCAACCTTCACCCATCCG
This sequence comes from uncultured Acidobacteriaceae bacterium, assembly GCA_964246715.1. GTDB lineage: Bacteria > Acidobacteriota > Terriglobia > Terriglobales > Acidobacteriaceae > Edaphobacter. Next base: position 2,605 of record CAXTRZ010000049.1, read on the forward strand.
CCACCGCGGAAAGGATCTCCCGTGCTCAATATTCCTCGCTTTTTCCTGTCTCCAGTCGAGTTTGTCCCCATCTTCTCCACACGGTTCGCCGGGCGGTTGTCGGTCTGCCTCGTTCTAGCCGCCATCAACTTGGCCGTTATCGTCACCTGCGCTCCCTGTCTGTTCCAGGTCAGTGCTCATCATCCGGTCTGGTTGACCGGCGTCGTCGCTCTATTCGCGAGCCTGCTCGGATCGCTTCTCCGCGTCTGGTTTCTGCTCATCTTCCGCGTCCGGCTCCGTTAGCCGCGACCCAACCCACTCACTTAAGAACAAGGAGAGCCAACATGCAACGCAGCTTAGGAAAGATGTCCGCCCACAAGATGTTCAACTGGGGTGACCGCGCCGCCGCCTCCATCCAACAGACAGTCTCCACTTTTCTCGAAGTCGGCGAAGCCATCGCCACGCGCTGGATCCAGACTCCCAAGGGAGTACTGCTCCTTCAGATGGTTCCCGATAACACCGCATCCGGTGCGATCTACGTGTTCGACCGGCAGCGAAGCGATTGGTACATGCTCTCCTTTGAGGGCTGTGAGGACCAGTTCACCTCTGAAGAGTTCGACCGTGTCTTCTCGGAGTACAAGCTGTTCAGCTACGTCGATCAGCCGGGATTGCTCCTGGCGCAGCTTCAAACCGCAAGCGCTTAACTCTTTTGTCCGCACCGTCCCCACCCCTCAACGTCTTCCTTACCCAACTCCCAGGAGGATTCCCCATGCGTATGTCCGCTGGCCGTATCCGCTCGATCAATCGTGCAATGGCAAGAACCCATGCCTTCGCCTACACCGCACCGGACAGGAATGTCCGTCGCTCCGACGCAGGCAACGTCGTCTCTGTTTCGGCAATCCCGCCGCACACCATCCGGATTGTCGCGGTCCCGAAAGCCGCAACTTTCTAGCTTTTCAATACCGAATCCGCGGGTGAAGACGGCCTTGAGCCGTCTTCAGTCCCACAGTTTCGAGAAATTTGACCGAGTTTTTGGGCCGGGGTACAACCACCCAACTGAGAAAGGAGACCCGGCCATGCCAACGACCTTCTGCGTAAGCCGCTCCACGGCGGAGGAGTTCATCAAGCTCTTCGTAAATCGTCTTGCCTACGGCATACAGCGCGCGAATCCACTGCCAAACGGGAGTGTACCGTACATCCGTCAGACTCGTCCACTCGACTGCGGTGCTGTCCGGATGCATCTGAATGGCGACATCACCATTAACCTTTACGCGATTAACCCGCAGACCCAAAGCTCCAAGTGGGTGGCGATTGACGCGGACTACGATGGTTCCCTCCAAGACCTATTTCAACTGCAATGGGAGCTGAAGCAGGACGGGATTGACGCCGCATTGGAACAGTCCCGGCGCGGCGGCCATCTCTGGATCTTCGGCGAGACGCCGCTACTCGCTTCCGCGTGCCGTATCTATATCTACAATCTGGCGCTCCGTCTCGGGGTCCCGGTCAAGGGTGGCGGCCTCAAGGAGGGAATCGAGGTCTTCCCGCGACAGGACCGCATCGAGGAGGGCTCTTATGGAAATGCGATCCGGGCGCCGCTCGGAGTGCACCGCAAGAGCAATCGCCGCTACTGGTTCTATGAAGCCGACCTGAACCCCGAAACGCAGCTCTCCTACTTGCAAAGCCTGAAGAAGCTGACAGCGGAAGAACTCGGCGTCCTCACTCGGGATATGGAGCTGCCGCAAGCTTACCGCCCTCCTGCTCCCGAGCCGTTCGTTCCCCGCCTGCCGGCCCAGGGGCAACGAGAGTTCCGCATCCTCGACTTCGTGCGGACAAACGGCAAGCAGGACAGCCGCAACTGGAAGGCACAGTGCCCGGCCTGTGCGCGCGCTGGACGGGACCAATCCCGGGACAATCTCGGGATCAAGATCGCGGACAGCCGCTTCTATATTTGCCGCGCCGGATGCACCAAGGAAGAGATTCGTGCGGCACTTGGGCAGCCCATTCGCAAAATCATGGCGGTTTAGAGGAGCACATGGCCACCAAGACAGATAAGAATCGGCAGCCCCTGGGCTCTCCGAGTTACAACCTTCACGGTATCGCGCTTCCCGCAAGCTCTTTGAAGGCGCTCGAGAATCGTGGCATCTATTGCGTGCCCGGTGTATCGGTCGAGCATCAGCATGTCGCCAAGCGGTACGTCTTGCGCGGTGTTGAATCGGGTGGTGCGGTCGCGGACATGGGCCGCGCCTGCGCCTTCGTCTTCCCCGATGGCAAGCCTATCCCCTGGCTACAGTCGATAGATACCATTGCGGTCAACGGAAGACACGCGGTCATCCTTGCGGAAAACCTGGTCAGGATCGAAATGATGAGAGTGGCCCGCACCTGCGAACTCACGATCACTTCTCACAGCTTGTCGATTCCATCTGGCCGTACTCGCCCTGAAGTATCGTCGAAGCTCCTGTTTCGCGGGACGGACGGATCCTTGCCGGCCGACTTGTGGCAGGAAGAGCACAAGGCGCTTCGCGGCAAACTGACCCCGGTCTTCTATAGCCGAGCCGGGGAACTCATCGACTTGCCCGAACAGTTCGAGACCGCAGTTCGAAAGATGACAGCTGCGATCTGCTGTGTTGGTTGCAGGCACACGCACGTCGCAGTCGCGCCGGTCAGGCCCGGAGTAATTGCATGAAGTCACTCCAAGACTGGCCGCTCACCTGCGGTGAGCCGAACTGGGCGCCGCTTGAGTCAGTTCTCTCTCCGGGAGAGTGCGAGGACTACATGTACATGGGTCAGGCTGGACCGATCGTCCTCTACAAGCACCGGTGGACCAGGCGTTATCTCAACATTGGGCTGGACGGGCAGACCTTCTATCGCTACTCCTTTCGCGGCTATGAAGAGATCGGTCGCATAGAGGCTCTGGAGAACGCACGTCAATAAATCAGGAAGGAATAGGCAATGGCGAAAGGTATCAACAAAGCAATGCTCCTCGGACACGTCGGCAAGAACCCCGAGGTCCGTTCCACCAAGGGTGGCACACTCGTCGCAACGTTTTCTCTTGCGACTGCCGACCGACAGAAGGACGGGCAAGGAGACTGGTCGGATCGGACGGAGTGGAACCATCTTGTGGCGTTCAACAGAACCGCCGAGGTCATCCGCGACTACGTGAAGAAGGGCACCCAACTCTTCATCGAGGGCAGAATCCAAACTCGTTCCTGGGACGACAAGGCGACTGGCGGGAAGCAATACCGAACTGAAGTCTTGATCGATGACCTGACACTTCTTGGCGCGAAATCAAACCAGACTAGCGACGCTTCGTCATATGGGAATGGATCAAGATCCACTCGCACGCCCCCCAGCGGCGGCTATGCGCGCAGCGCGACCTCAGCCGTCGAGGAGTACACGGATCAAGGCATCAGCGACGATGACATCCCTTTCTAGCTACTACCTAACCCGACTCAGAGGCGCTCTGCGGAGCGCCTTTGGCATTTAGGAGACACAAATGGCAGTTGAGGAAGTCCAAACCACAGCCGACCACGAGGCGCTGTTCGCAGCCCTTGCCGAACCGTTCGATCCTTCTGAGATCAAGTGGCGCGTGACACACACCACCCACGACGGTCGGCGCGGTGCCGTCATTGCCTACGCTGATCCACGGGCGTACACGGACCGTCTTAACCAGATACTCACCCCTACGGGTTGGACCCGGACGTACGACGTTACTACGGTATCTGCGCTAAGCAGAATAAAACGCGACAAGCTGATACAGACCGGCAAAGTGCTAGTCACATGCACCCTCACGATCCACGGTATCGGCTGTCATACCGGCAGTGGCGAAGAGTGGGCGGACGAGGCCAACGCGATGACCGCTTCTGAAGCGCAGGCGTTCAAGCGAGCTTGCACCTGCTTCGGCCTCGGACGATATCTCTACAACTTAGGCGAGATGTGGGTTCACCTAAACGAGCACCGCCAGCCCTTCGAGTACCCGACGTTGCCGAAGTGGGCTTTACCCTGCGGCAGCAAAAAGGGCCAGGCGACCTCTGACCCGCTCTCCACCTCCGTACAACGTGGCCCCGTCGATCAGAAGACAACAGGCAGGATTGAGGCCTTTCGCCGCATCCTCGGCGATGCAATCTATGGCGAGATCCTCTGGCGTGTTGCCCGTGCAAAGAAAGCGAATGAAATACCGAACGCCCAGGTCCAGGCCGAAGTGGCTGACGCCGGTGAAAGGGCGATCCGAGGTATTCAGAAGGCTCATTCGTTGGCGGAAGAGATCGGTGACACCCGGTTTGTTGCGGTTCTCGACCATTTCCAGATCGGCTCCATGGCGACAATTCCCAGCCTGGCGACGCTCAAAGGCTTGGTCATGGAACTGGAGGCACTATATGCAAGGCAGGCCGCGTAACTGAGAGGAGATCTCATGTGCAAGGTACACATGATTCGTCTTGAACCCGGGTTGATCGCAATCCCGGTGGAGAGGGCTGTCTACTGCAAGGGCTGCGGAACTGTATCAAATTCTGCTTGGGCTCGATGCGGTCTTTGTGGTTCTGGGGAGATATTGGAGCTCGCAACCCTCTTGATTGGCCCTAGAGAACCAGATCCTGCCCCGCTGGCCATGGCTCTCCGATGCAGCCGTCTGGCGGCTTGATGTATTTCGGGGTACGGTCCGATTATGGCACTCGGGTCTGTTCACCGAGCAGCGAAGCCATTCCTCTCCAAGCGACAGACTCAGACTACTTCCCACAATGCGACTTCACATTACTTACGTTAACCAGGTTTGTGCCTGTGACAGCATCATTTCCAGAGCTTCACCAGATTACGGACGATGCGCATCTGCGCTCGATAGCCAAGCCAACGGCGCAAGCTCCCCAGGCGTTTCGCATCAGAGCCGGCAAGATAACGTAATCGATCGCTTCGATCATTCGCAGCTTGGAAGATCGTGGCCGCGATCAGTTCCGGTGCGCTCCGTTTCTTAATCAGCCGGGCGCGTCCGGCATTAATCTTTTCCATCACGTTCTCATAATCGGGCAAGTGGGAGTAGTCCAGCACATCCATCGATCGTCCTCCAAAATCCGTGCTGGTCACTCCGGGCTCAACGACCTTTACCCTGATTCCGAAGGACCCCAGCTCGTACCACAGGCCTTCCGACAAGCCCTCAACCGCGAACTTCGAAGAGTTGTAGACGCTGTAACCGGGAGCCGTCATAAGGCCTCCAATGGAGCTCACATTGATGAGCACGCCAGCCCGGTTCGCCCGAAAGTGTGGAGCGATCGCTTGCACACATTCGATGAGGCCGAAGACGTTGACATCGTACTGGCGCCTGATTTGCTCTCGCGAAGCCGCTTCCACAGGGCCGTACGCGCCGTAACCGGCATTGTTCACCCACACATCGATCTTTCCGAATGCAGCGAGTGCTGTCGAGACAGCCTTCTTAACGCTGCCTGAGTCTTGCACGTCAAGCTGAACGAGCTTAAGCCGCCCGTCTTCGGCAAGGTCCTTTTCGGCGGAAGGATCACGCATGGCCGCAACCACGTTCCATCCCTTTTCTTTGAAGAACCGCGCTGTCGCTTTGCCGATACCGCTTGATGCTCCTGTAACGACGATTGTCTTTGATTCACTTGCCATGTCTATCTTCCTTTCGCCACATGCCGGCAAGTATCGTTCCGAGCATGGAGCGCAGTTCTTTCCGGAAATCGATCACCATGTGAGCGAGACGCGGTTCCTGCGCCATCGCCGCTTCTACAACCGGTGAGGGATATGCCATCTGACACAACCCAAGAATGCAGACCTGGAGCCAGCGCAGGAAGCGTCTCGCGTCTTCATCGTCTGCGAGCTGCAGAGCAGGGGCGAGATGTTTCGCGGTTGCGGACAGCCCAGCATCGAAGCTCAGCTTGAATTCTCGGGCGGTTTCTACAGAAAGGTTCCGTTCCAGCACGCTATGCAGGAGTGCCGCAAGCCGAAGGAGTTCGTTGCGGCTAGCGAGCGAATCCACCATCCAATCCAGAGCGTCTTCTGGTGCCGGGAACTCCTGCGCAGCGGCGCTAAGGGACATCAGCCAGGCCCGAAGTTCGCGAGCCAGAAGCGCAAGGAATATCTCTTCGCGTGTACGAAAGTACAGATACAGCGTTCCTTTTGCCAGGCCAACACTGGCCGCGATCGTGCTCATGGAGATGCTTTCAAACGTCTCCTTACAAAAGAGATCCTGGGCAGCTGCCAGAATGACATCCCGCCGTGCATCCTTCAAGGAATCCGTAACAGCTCGGTGGCGTATTGCGGTAGCGGAAGGCTTGCTGACCATGCGTCATTTGTAAATGACGCATGGTCAGTTGTCAATTACATGCTGTTCACCTCGGTCGCTTTGACACATCGGTCCTACTAAAACGCCGCTCACGCCAGTCAGGAGCCCACCGCGGTCCGCTGGGGGGAGGAATCGCAAACTTCTGCTATTGCGACATCGCGTTACCTATCTTGAACAGGCTAAAGAGCCTATTTTCCGACTTCTTGAGGCATTTCGTCGGTGAGCGGACACTTTGCCAGAAGCACTGCCGCGCTCAAAGTCTTCACAAACGGCGCTCACGCCAGTCAGCGAACCGTATACAGCTCAAAGCGGCGTCTAAACCCGCAAACTTCCGCCTATGCGACTTCTCGGGACTCACTAAGGGTAACCCCGCACCGGACCCTATGCCCGTTCCGACAGTCTCATGCGATGCATATGTTGATGCGGCGGCGTGCCGAACATCCGTTGATACTCGCGGCTGAATTGTGATGGTGAACCGTAACCTACTTCATAGCCTGCAGAAGCCGCATCTTTGCTCTCCGAAAGCATGATTTGCTGAGCTTTCTGCAGCCGAATCTGCTTCTGATACTGCAGTGGGCTCATCGCAGTCAACGCCTTGAACTGCCTGTGAAGAGATGCCGGACTCATGCTCGCCAGCCGCGCCAGAGCATCGATATGCAACGGCTTCGCATAGTGATGGCGAATCCAATCGATGACTTTGAGCACCTGTGATCGCCGGCTTTCGGTCAGGGCAATCTGGCGCACGAACGCAGACTGTTGTCCGGTAAGAAGACGATAGTAAATCTCGCGCAAGACCAAGGGGGCCAGCGGAGCGACATCCGAAGGAGACTCCAGCAGGCGTAGGAGTCTCACGAATCCCTCCAGCAAGTGGGGGGAGCGAGAACCTACGGCGATCCCGCGATGCAGGCCTCTCTCTTCGCTCCCCTCCGGCAGCTCCAACGCCACTTCCGCTAACAGCTTGAGGTCAAGGACGAGCCCCACAGCCAGGTAGGGATTCTCCGGTGTGGCGTCCGTTATCCGCGCTGAAATCGGTAGATCGACAGAACTGACCAGGTATTTGCCTGTGTCATAGTCGAGAGTCGAGCTTCCTACCACTACCTGCTTGCTGCCTTGCGCAATGATGCAGATCATCGGCGCATAGAGCCCGGAGATCATGCAAGCCGAAGTCGCCGCGGAACGCGCCAGGGTGAGGCCGGGGATCGGTGTCGATCGGAATGGATCTGCAGCCTGCCGCATCAGCAGGAGGCGGAGCTCTGCCAAGAGACGCTGTCCTCGTTCGTCCGCTTCCGGAAGATTCCTTGACTCGGAAGCTATATGCAAAGTGCCCGCCTCGATCTGAGAGTATCGTGCAAGAATCGTGTCGTTTCAGACTACCGCTTTCCCGGCCTTTCAGCCTACCTTGAAGCAAGCAGCAGGGGAGCGTTTGACCTTTGACACAGAAGACCGGGATGGAATCAATGCGCACAGGTAATGACGATACGGGGCCTGCGTCAATGCCCAGGCAAACCGCAATCGTCACTGGCGGTAACTCCGGTCTGGGATACGGCTGCGCGAGCGCACTCCTCTCCGCGTCGCCGTCGTGGCACGTGCTGATTGCCTGCCGCGACCCGGGGCGGGCACAGAAGGCGGTTGAAACGCTGCGTGACTCAGCGCGACCCGGGTCAGAAGTAGAGACGATGGCGCTTGATCTGGCGTCGCTTGCCTCGGTGCGGTCGTTCGCGTCGAAGCTGAAGGACCGGCTGAAGGCAGGGGAACTGCCTCCCCTGCACGGTCTCGTCTGTAACGCCGCCGTGCAGGGCGCACGGACGTTTACCGCGGATGGCTTCGAGTCGACCTTCGGCGTGAGCCACCTTGGCCATTACCTTCTGGTCAACCTGCTAGTGCCGTTGATGGAGAAGCCGGCGCGGATTGCTGTCGTCGCCAGCGGCGTCCATGATCCCGCAGAGCTGGCAAAGGCACCCGCTAGCATGGCGGTCCCGGTGCCTGCGTGGAATACGCCAACGGCTCTCGCCAGGGGCGACCTTGGACCCGCAGCGGCGAACGATGACGCAGCAGCGGATCGTGGCCGAAGATACTCGACCACAAAGCTCGCGAACGTCTATTTCACCTACGGTCTGGCGCATCGTCTACCCGAAGGCATCACGGTCAATGCATTCGATCCCGGATTGATGCCAGGGACTGGGCTTGCTCGTGACTATCCGGCCGTCGTCCGGTTTGCTTGGCACAACATCCTGCCAAGAATCATCCCACTGCTGCGATTGGTCCTGGTGAAGAACATTCACACGCCGGAAGAGTCCGGAAAGGCACTGGCGCGCCTGATCGTCGATCCCGCACTCGTCTCCACGAACGGGAAGTACTTCGAGGGGCTGCGTGAAATCCCTTCATCGGTGGAGTCGTACGACACAGATCGAGCAGAAGAGCTTTGGCGAGAGAGTGCCACCCTTACCGGGATCGAGCCGCTTCCATAGGCGCGTCCGACGAAGCTCTGCCGAACGGTGCTGGCCCTTGTCATTAGTCGAACAGAAACAGGAGAGATGATATGACCCTCGCTACGCGGTGCTTAGGAAAGAATGGACCCCTGGTCTCGGCGCTTGGGCTGGGCTGCATGGGCATGTCGGAGTTCTACGGACACAGTGATCGGGATGAGGCCTTGCATACGATCGCTGCCGCACTCGACGCTGGAGTGAGCCTGTTCGACACGGGCGATTTCTACGGGATGGGGGACAATGAAATATTGTTGGGTGAAGTCCTGCGGGGTCAACGCGAGAAGGCGTTCATTCAGGTGAAGTCGGGCGCGCAACGTGGTCCGGACGGTGCCTTTATTGGCCTCGATACCCGGCCTTCGGTTTTGAAGAATGCGTTGGCTTATTCCTTGAAGCGACTGAAGACGGACCACATCGATCTGTATCAGGTGAGCAAGGATCCAGCGGTGCCTATCGAAGATGCCGTCGGCGCGATCGGCGAATTGGTTCAGCAGGGCTATGTTCGATACGTCGGTCTTACCAACGTCGACGCCGAAACTATCCGTCGAGGTCATGCCGCTCATCCTCTCACCGCTCTGCAACTTGAATATAGCCTGATGTCTCGCGACATCGAACAGACCGTGCTTCCGCTGTGCCGGGAGCTCGGGATTGGGGTCACGGCTTATGGTGTATTGAGCCGGGGACTCCTGACCGGCAGCAACGGGGAGGGCGATGGGGACGTTCGGCAGAAGTTCTACTCTCGGTTCAGGGCGAGAACCTTGCCTACAATCGGCGTCTTGCGGCGGCGCTGGACAAAGTGGCGGCGGCGGCCGGCATCAGCACCGCGCAAGCTGCGATCGGATGGGTTGCAAGCCAGGGGCAGGACATCATTCCGCTGGTGGGGGCACGCA